>CAWUUP010000232.1:0-10512 GCA_963925255.1 uncultured Luteolibacter sp. | reverse complement strand
AAAAAAACCGTGAAGCCTGCTGCTAAGAAGCCTGCTGCTAAGAAGCCTGCTGCTAAGAAGCCTGCTGCTAAGAAGCCTGCTGCCAAGAAGCCCGAAACCAAGAAATCATCAGCGAGTTATGACGCGATCGCGCACGCGGCTTATTTGAACTACCGTCGCCGGATGGATCTGGGCCTTCCTGGTGATCACGATACCGACTGGCTCGAAGCGGAGCGCTCAGCCGGAGCATAGTCATTCAAACCCATTTAACCATCGGGCTAGGATTGAAAAAATCGTGCTCGATTCATTTAGCGATTGTCATCTCGACGAGATTAAAGATAGTTAAGTTACCTTGATAAAAAGTGTAGTCAGCAGGCCGCCTAATCATGGCGTTGCCGGGATCATTTTAGATCCCACCGGTTCTTACTCCATTGAGACGAACGCGGAGGGCGCTGACTCTGAAACTTTTCCTGCCGTTAAAATCCACCCATCCATTTAAACCCCATGAATCCTAGTGCCATGGCCATGCAACCCGCCCTATTCGATCAAACCACCGCCGTAGCCCCCGCCACAACCACTCGCAAATCCCGCCGCAAAACGAGTAGTAAAGCGGTGGAAGAATTCGGACTCAAAGCTCCCTCGCAAATGGGGAAGAACTACGTGCTCGATACGAATGTCTTACTCCATGATCCGGGCTGCTTGGAGCGGTTTAAAGAAAACCATATTTGTATCCTCGTCGATGTTCTCGCTGAACTTGATAAATTTAAAAGCGAGCAATCCGAGCGCGGGGCGAATGCTCGGCGCGTCCACCGCCGATTGACCGATATTTTTTCTACGGCGGACGTAGTAACTACCGGAACGCCTACTCTAGGCGGCGGCACGATTCGCCTAGTGATTTACGATCCGGTGAGCTGCCCTGACAACTCTGAGCAACTCAAGCAGTTCTATCGGATTTTCCCGGATCGGGAACGAGTCGATCACCGTATCCTTGCGGCATGTTTTCTACTAAAGCAATATAACCCAGATGGGCAAGTTGCACTGATCACCAAAGACATTAATCTTCAGCTTAAGGCGCGTGCCGTCAGCATCGAGTGCCAAGACTATCTGAATGACAAAGTCGATGTCCGTGAAGTTTCTAACTACGATGTTCGACGCGTAGAAGTGGAAGCATCTGAGCTGCACCGTTTCGCCAGTGTCGGTGAAATAGCACTGGAGCATGAAAGGTATGAAGGCATTGCGGTCAATGAATATGTGCTGCTCTGCAGTGGCGAAAAACAAACGATTCCGGCGCGCCTGCAATTCGATAACAAGTTTGTGCGCTTAAATATTCCAGAGGTGTTAAAAATTCCCGATGGCCAAACTTTAAAACCTTTGAATCTTGGTCAACGCTGTTTGATCGATGCATTGCTCAATCCAGATATTTCTCTGGTGACATGTTATGGTCATGCCGGAACGGGTAAAACTCTTGTTGCCGTTGCTGCTGGTTTACATGAAATGTTCAACCGCAAATACAACGGAATTACGGTCAGTCGTCCGGTGGTTTCTATGGGTGATCAGCTTGGTTTCTTGCCCGGTTCACTCGATGAAAAAATGCGTCCATGGTTACAGCCTATTCACGATGCGTTAGATCTATTGATGCGCCCTAGCGTTCCTTTAGGTCCGAAACGCAAGCAGCAGAAACCTGCTACAAATGCCTTTGCTGCGAAGAAACCTTACGAGATTTTGATGGAGCAAGGCATTCTGGAGATTGAAGCGCTTTGCTACATCCGTGGCCGCTCGATTCCGAATCGCTTCTTCATTCTAGACGAGGCTCAACAGCTCACTCCACAGGAAGCGAAAACCATCGTGACACGGATGTCGCGGGATTCAAAGTTGGTGTTGGTAGGAGATCCTGCCCAAATCGATAATCCTTATGTCGATAGCCGCAGTAACGGTCTCGTTTACACCCGCAATCGCCTAAAAGGTCAGCCGTTTACCGCGCACGTCGCACTCAACCGCGGCGAACGCTCCGAACTCGCCGAGGCCGGTGCGCAACTTATGTAATTCATGAGCTTTCAGTTATTCATCACTGTTGGTTTCTCTCAGTGGCTTCGTTTCACGGCGGCTCATAGTGCCGAGTAGATTGCCTTGCCTGCGGAAAATCTAATTCTAGATTTGGATGCTGCCAAAGGGATCGAACTCGCTGAGGGCAATCATGTCGTAGCGTGGCATAACCAGGCGCCTATCAGGCATAAACTGATTTTTACTCCGCAGGACGAAGGCAGGAAAGAAGCTGGCAGCGGCAGGCCAACCGTTAGAAAATCCGTGCCAGAGATCAAGGGTTTGCCATCGGTTCCGCAAAGCCCGTCGCAGAAGTGGCTTTTCCAGTGGATCCAAAAGCGAATCGATCGCGCATGGCAATAGGTCAAGAACGTGATGCAATTGAACATCCTGGGTTCGAATCCTTTGACGGGGAGCTTACGCGTTTTCTAATTTGGGAACGGCCGTTGGATGATGAGGAACTAGCAAACGCTATCCAACTTCTACAAAAGGTCTATTTTAGCGCAGCCTCGGATTGAGGCTGATTTGCGCGAGATCAGCCATAAGGTTAGCGGCGACGATAAGGAATCCGTAAAAGAGTACGAGTCCTTGAATGAGGAAAAACTCACGGTCGGTAGCCGCGTTAACGAAGTGCTGACCCATGCCAGGAACTTGGAAAATCGTCTCGATCACAAACGATCCAGAAATCATACCTGCAAAAGCTGGGCCGATGAATGCGACGGCTGGAATCAAACCTCCGCGCAATGCATGACGCATAATGATCTTGTGCCCAGGGACGCCTTTGGCTTTCGCAGTGCGAATGTAGTCCTGATTAAGCACATCTAACATGCCACCACGCGAAAGCCGAGCAAGGTAAGCAGCATTGATCATTCCAAGCGTCACAGCTGGAAGAATCCAATCCGTTGGAGAGCTCCAGCCTGCAACATTGAGTGCCTGAAACTGCAAACCAGCAAATACAGCCAACAACGGACCGATCACGAAACTCGGCAGACAAATGCCGACCATGGCAAACGAAAGGCAGGCAAAATCGATGGGTGTATTTTTTTTTACCGCCGCGATCACCCCAGCGGGAATCCCAACCATGAGTGCAATCGCCATCGATGCTAAGCCTAAGGCCAGGGACACAGGAAATGAGTCACGAATGATTTCGGAAACTTTCACTCCATCTTTTTTGATCATATCTCCAAGATCTTGATGGATGATTAGATTTTTTAGATATCGGACATACTGAACCGGCAGAGGCTTATCTAAACCAGTATAAGCCTTCATCCGCTCAAGCACATGCTCAGGAATCGCCTTCTCCTCTGTGTAAGGACTACCTGGCATCGCACGCACGAGAAAGAAGGTCAACGTGACGAGAACAAATAACGTTAACAAGCCTTGAAAAAATCGAGATACGAGAAGTTTGAGCATGACCTTGTTAATCTTTTTTCTGCGGGACGAGACGGACAGATGTGTAAGGATGACAATCGAGAAGCAGCGGATCCCAACCTTGGACTGATGGATGAATCAAATAATTTTTTGATCTCCATGCAACGGGCGCTATAGGTGCTTCTGCTAGCAGAATTTGTTCAGCTTGCTTCAATTTTGAATACCTCTCGACGGGATCTGTGAGTTGGAAAGACTCCGCTAGTTTATCAGCAAATGGCTGACTGAACCAACCGGTGTTGTTGTTGCCGTTACCAGGAGACCACATTTCCAAGAAAGTCAGGGGATCGATAAAATCGCCTATCCAGCCTCCCGCACAAATATCAAAATCTAAAGACTGAATCGCAACGAGATAGGCGGTCCATTCTTTGTTTTCGATTTCAATTTCCACTCCGAGATGCTCACGCCACATAGCTTGGACTGCGGCACCGATCGTTGCCGCGGCTTCACGTGATGAGACCAGTAGCTTTAATCTTGGGAATCCCTTACCATCAGGGAAACCAGCTTCGGCGAAAAGTTTTTTAGCCTCTACGGGATCAAACTTCACATCGTGCGGAGGCTGATAACCTTGAATTGGTGGAGTCAATCCGTAAGGAGTATGATAACCACGAAATACATTCTTACATAGCGCTTCGCGATCCAATGTCATGCTCAGCGCGCGGCGGACTTTAATATCATCCATGGGCTTTCTGGTCGTGTTAAAACGAAATAAGTCGGTTCCAAAATACGGCTCTTGGCGCAGCACGGAGGAATTATTTTTTTTCATCATATCCACCACTTCAACTGGAGCTGTGTAAGTGACGTGAATTTGACCATCGCGAAACATTCTTGCTTCGGTATATGAATTGGTAATAGGTAAGAAACGAATGCCATTGAGAATGACATTCTTTTCATTCCAGTAATAGGGATTACGCTCAACCTCAACGTGATCGTTTCTACGATATGACTTAATTCGAAATGGCCCATTACCCACGTGGTTTTCTGACTTCGACCACGGGTTACCAATTTGGCCAATGGTGCCATATTTTAGAACCACATGTTTAGGGACTGGATACCATGTGTAGTGCTTGAGTAATTCTCTAAAATAAGGCGTCGGTCCACGTAACGTCATCGTGAAAGTCCATTTATCGATCATGTTAATTCCCACTGTGGAAAAATCTGTGGTTTCACCTTTATTGAAAGCCTCAGCGCCTTTTACGAAATAGAGCATCTCGGCATATTTAGCGGCGAGGTCCGGAGTGAGTATGCGCTCATAGGCGAAAGCATAATCTTCAGCCGTTACTTCTTGGCCATCAGACCACTTTGCATCTTGGCGGAGTTTTACGGTCCAAACTGTGCATGTCTCATCAGGAGTTACCTCCAGAGCTGAGCCTGTGGGCGTAGCGAGATCCTCCGAGGGATGGAACTGGACCAACCCCTCAAATAATGCGCGCATGATATTGCTATCCAAGACACCCGTGACGACCTGAAGATCTAGGCTTTTGGGATCATTTGCATTCCCCATGATCAAGATCCCCTCACGGGTCGCTTTATCGACTTGGCTTTCCTTTTCACAGGAAGCCAAGCAAATACATAGGGATAAAGCGGTCAGTTGGCGTAACATCACATTGAGAAACATGTCATAAATGCTCTGACATGGCAGAATAAACTTCACGAACTGAAAATTACCCGAGAAAACGTTAGAATAAGAGTAGCTTACTCAGCGACAGGCTCTTCTTGCTTCGCTTGGAAATCCATGAGCTTTTTGTGCTCAATTGGCATTTCTTTGATCTCGTTGAAATATTTCTGATAGAGCCTAGCTAAGGCGCCTGCCTCCAATAGTTTATTATAACCAACAGAGCCTTTCTTTTCGAGGTCTGTTCCCCAGTCGGTGATCGCTGTTTTAACCGCTTCGTCTTTGAAATAGATATCGAGCATACTGAGAGCGGCCTTAGAGACCAAGCTTTCTGAAGATGCTGCATCCGCCGTGATGACCATGTTGTAAGCGTCAAGAGCTTCTTCAAAGCGTTTCAACTTATGTAAAGCCAAGGCCTTACAGTAAAAAACTTGGACGCGTTGATAATCAGGCATTTTCTCTTTTTCGCGCTCAGCGGCAACGACCAGCACGCGATCCCAGCTTTCCGATTTGACTGCATCCCATAAGACATAGAGATCGAGTTGACGCAGTAGGTGCTCACTCATCAGTTGTTGCTTAGAAAAGACCTGCAATGCCTCTGCTAGCCCTTTTAAGTCTCCCATGTTTCTTAGGCATTCGAGCTCATAAAATGCGGCTAATACGTTGTAATTTCCGGGAAGATTCGCGACGACTTTGGTCTGATCTTTGTATTTTGCGAATTGCACTTTTGCATCTTCAAATTTACCGGATTCGTAAAGATCCATAGCGGCTACATATTCTGCCGGCTCCAAAAAGAAGATCGCATCAAAATCTTTGATTGCTGATACGGTGGTGCCGTCCACTGTGACCGGGTAGCGATACTCGATCTGATTAGCATTTGCCGCAACAACGGCGCCCATAAAATTTCTACCTTCTTTAGGGACGAATGCGGCTTTGATCATGAAGGGCTCTTGAGCAAATACGGTGACGGCGAGTACCGGGATGAGTGATGCGAGGAGAAATGGTTTCATTAGTTTGAATGATTTAAATGTTAGGAGAGAGATAAATGGCGATTGGGTATACTATTTGTTTTCTCTTTCTCTTTGGATTTGTTCCATGGATTTCACATTAGGATCGGCAACATACTTTGCGGTAAGTCTTTCAACTTCCTTCCAAAGATCGAGCTCATCAGGGGTGAGCTTATCTTTAAAGCGGCCCGTCAGTTCGAGATAGCGGAAGCCGCCTTCATAAGCGCCTTGCCTGTCAGATGGAATACTAGGATCTAGGTTGATATTATTACGTGTGTAGGAGAGCTCCATCCACGAATGAATCGCTGGGGCAGAGATTTTGATGTTGCCCATGTAAGTAGACCAGACTTTGACATACATCTGAATCGCATCTTCGGTCATTTTACGTTTCTCAAAGCTTTGGGCGAGAATGTATCCGATTTCTGCACTGTATTTGGTGAACCCGTTAACTGGGCCGATCGCTGGGTCACGGTTCAGATATTCATTCGCGCGCTTAGCAGCCCCTTCGAAATCGCCTTTCTCCATGAGGACTTGAATAATTCTATATAGGGAGAATTCACGTTGGCCCTTATCGTCTGAATCAGCGAAGACACGCTCGAAATCTTCGATGGATTTCGCGAGTTGGTCTGGTAGTTTGGATTTTCCGTATACGTCAGCGCGTCCTAGTAGAGCATCGAAACGATAAGATTGGTCCTGACGCGAGAGTGCTTCGCCATAGTAAGGTAACGATTCAAGCGGGGCTGAAGTTTTGGTGCGGAGATAGTCGCCAAGTTTCACCAAAATGAAGTTCGAGAGTTCTTTGACATTAAATTCGGTTTTTAGGTTTTGGAACAAAACTTGAATCATGGCATTCAAGTTGCGCTTCTCATTATCATCTTTTGCTTTTGCTAGGAGACCTTCATAGACCCCGATCACGGCGATGCGCAGGAGGGCGCGGGCCACTTTGTCTTGGACTTCAATACCTGGGAAATTGAAGTAGTGCTCCTTGAGTTCGTCAGGCTTGTGAGATGTTAGATAGGCTTCGGTATAAGAGTTAATGGCTTCTTCCAATCCATAGGCTTCTTGAAGTTTAGCCATTTCGGTAATGATTTCTTGGAGGCGCTTCAGGGCCTCTTCAACACGGCCTACTGCCTTCATGGCTGGCATTTGACCAACGGCGGTTTGCGCGCGATAAGGTGAACCATCTGAATATTTCTCCCAATATTTTTCAGCATAAGCGACTGCTTTTGGAAAGCGAGTTGCAGCATCCTCGTCAGGCTTATCGCTGCATAGTAGAGTGACTAGGTAGTAGAGTGCTTCGCCAGCGATGTTGCCATTTCCTTTGGCTTCTGCTTTTTCCAGAGACATTTGGTAAGCCTCGATTGCCTCGTTGATTTTACCTTCGCCTTCGAGCACATTGCCCTTGAGGTTAAGTGATTGGTTGGCGCTTTCAGTATCGGGAAAGTCTTTGAGCAAGCGATCAATTTTTTCCACGGTTGCTTCCATTTCATCTTCGGAATAGTGGGTGTTTGCTCGGTCTAAAAGAGCGAGCGGGATATAGCTTTGGTCTGGATCAGCTTTGTATTTATCAAGGAATGCATCAAGAAACTTGGCTGCGTCTTTCCATAGCTGAAGGCGGTAAGCATTGGATGCCTGAAAGTAGGCAGAGTGCATCGCGAACCGACTCTCTGGATAGGCAGTGATGTGTTTTTCTAGATACGGAGCCGCGGTGTTGTATTGGCCTGTGTAGAAGTAGGAACCACCCAGCACGAACAATGCGAGATCATGCTCTGGTGAAGGGGCTGGCAGCTTCTCTTTGGTGATGAAGTCCAAAGCGATTTCAATACAGGTCTCATAATTTCCATTGAAGAACAGAGAGGATAGCATGAGTTTCATGATGACCGGTTTGTGCTTGGATTCGGGAAAGGTTTTGAGGAAAAGTTCGCTGTAACTTTGCACCTGATCCATCTTACTGAGGAGAGAGGCAGTGCGGATGAGGCTAAACAGGTTGTCCTCTCGTTTTTCGGATCTCGAATACATGGTTTCGAGTTGCAGATAAGCAGCATAGGCGGCAGGCACGTAGCCTTGTGCTTCATAGATGTATGCGATGGCCGCGAGCTTGATCGTTTCGAGTGACTTATTGCCGGCATGCTCTGTCTTCAACACGGAAAGATCGTTTTCCATCTGTGCTCGGTTAAGTTTTGCTGAGCCATCGGTCAATACTGGGATTTTACCCATGATTTTGATCTTAGCCATGAGATCATCAATGGCGACTTGGGTGGAAGGAACGAATTGATAGAGAGCTAATGCGATTTCAACTTTTTCAGCAGCAATAGCATCACCAGCAAGCTTCATGAAAATCTTGGAGAAGCGCTGCATTTCGAAAGGCTCGATCATGAGGACTCCTTTATTTTTTGCTAGAAAGTCGAGAAAGCCTTGTTCGCTTTCCTCTTTGAGCGACACAGAGACTAGAACTTGGAAGCCTGAGACGATGGCCGAGTTCGGGGTGGCAAAGGCGGCTTTATTTTTGATTGCGATTTCCAAATGCTCATTGCCTTTGGCGATATCGCCGACGTTGTAATAGCAAATTGCCATATTCACATGGAACAGGCCTTGAGGATATTTATCCTTCGATGAGCGCTCTTTGATGAATTTATTCCACTGCTCGATAGCCACTTGGTATTTTTCAACGCCCATTGCTGCCTCACCCCATTTCAGCAAAGCCATTTTTTCGAATGCATTGCCATCTTTCTCCGGAGTATTGGGGAAATCCTTATAGGTCGCCTCAAAGGATTTTGTAGCATCATCAAACTTCTTGAGCTGGAGTTCACAGATTCCTTTCCGAAACCAAATCATGCCGAATTGTGGGCCATAAGTATCCAAAGCGACTTTCGAATCTACGCCATGTTTCTCGATTGCTTGAGCATTGAGAGCGAGAGCTTGTTCCCATTTCCCCTCGTTCATGGCCTTGAGTCCGTCATCGACAAGTGTGGCCAGTTCCTGAGCTGGCAGTAATAATGAGGATGTGACCAGCAACGTAGCGGATAAAATGAAGTTCTTCATGGCTGTTTTGTGATTGGTTTAGAGTTTTTAACGGGGAGTTCGGTGTATGAAAAATGAAACGCCGAGAGCGTGACCTTACAAGAGGTAACGGTCAGCGGCGTTAAAAAAATTAGCTGAAAATTTCTTGTATGGTGAATCACTCGATAAGATCCGTGAAGGTAACCGATGAAATTTCAACCGCCGCAAGAGAGTTAAGCACGTCGATGACACGCTGCTGAGTAGCGCCTGGATCGACCGAAATCTGCACGAGAGGATTGTTTCCTGCGCTACGAGCTGCTGCCGCGTAGAGCTGAAGTTGGCTGAGCAGAAGCGGAAGGTCGCGTGCGCTCGCATCCGAATCTAGCGCCTGTTGAGCATCTCCGGCGCCTGAGAAAACAGCACCTGAAGCATCAACTCGAATGAACATTGGATCGATTTTCGGCTGTTCACTGCTAGGAGGTGAATTAGCCGGGAGCGCCATACCCAGATCCTGCTCGCGAGGAGTGATGGTCGATGTGACGATGAAGTAAATGAGAAGAAGGAAGCAGACGTCGATAAGCGATGAGATGTCGAGTTCTGGGTCTGCTTCTGGCTCGACTGTTGATTTCTTATGACGTGCCATAGGGAGTTATACTAAAATGTTTGAGAGAGAATAATACCTTATTTTTTAACCGCCGGTGCGACGCCCTTATGATTTTCGTAAACAGCAAAGACCACTTGCGTCACGCCTGCATCAGCCGCCGCGCTGATGGCAGTTCGGGAATACTTGAACATCGCCTCTTCGTCGCCACGAAGATGTAACTTTGGAATCAAGCCCTCTGCATCGATCTTAAGTTTCTGCGCTTTAACGACTTCCGTAATTGCATCTTTGTCTTGCAATACCACAAATTGCTCATTCGAGAAGGTGCCGTTTGACCGCACGTTGATGACGATGCGACCTTGACCGTCTTTTTGTCTTTTGGAATTCTTAGCTATTGGAGGACGCACTTCCGGGTCCGTCTGCACGATGATGGCAGTCGCGTTAACGATGAAGAAAATAAGCAGAAGGAAAACCATGTCGATCATAGGCGACATATCGATCTTCAGTTCTTCATCAGGTATGCCTGATCTTTTATTTTTACTGGCCATGGAGTTAGGTCTTTCGCGAATTTAGCAAACTGGCGCTTGTCTGACGGTGGCAAGCGCCGAGATCGAATTACTTAAACCGCTATACCTTCCGGAATTTTGGCATACAGTGTATCGGCATTCACAGTCGCGATGGCTGCGTTGAGCATTTCCTCAGCTGCGTGGACTGTTTCAAAAACGAGGCCGTTGTATATGTTCTTGAGAACGACGAATGCGATGATACAAGGAATCGCGTTCAAAAGGCCCCAGAGCGTGGTAAGAAGAGCGACCGAAATATCACCAGCCAGTGCGGAAGGA
>CAWUUP010000231.1:0-10534 GCA_963925255.1 uncultured Luteolibacter sp. | reverse complement strand
GGTCTGGCCGACTTCGATTTCTTGGAACATGCGATCAATCATCTCTTTCGCGCGCTCAAGTCCTGCTTGTTTGGAAGCATAGATATGAACAGTGCCGTCGTCTTCGATGTTAATCTCAGCACCAGACTCTGCCTGGATGGCTTTGATGTTTTTGCCGCCAGGTCCAATGAGTTCGCCGATGCGATCTGCAGGGATTTTCACGGAAACGATGCGTGGTGCGTGGGCGCTGAGCTCTTTCGGCTCAACGATGTACTCCGCCATTTTTGCAATGATTTTGGTGCGGCCGTCTTTGGCAATTTTGATCGCCTCTTCGAGCATGGCGATTGGGAGACCGGGGAGCTTGAGGTCAAGCTGGTAACCGGTGACGCCTTCGTCGGTGCCGCAGAGTTTGAAATCCATGTCGCCGTAGAAGTCCTCGGAACCAATGATATCGAGGAGCATCTTGTGCGCTTTAAGTGAACCGTCTTCGTTTTGCTCGGTGACGAGTCCAACGGAGATACCACCTACTGGACGGATCAACGGGACACCGGCATCGAGAAGAGCCATGGTGCCGGCGCAAACCGAAGCCATCGAGGTGGAACCGTTAGATTCCATAACTTCGGAGGAAACGCGAATGGCGTATGGGAAATCTGCTTCTGCAGGGATCACAGGCTCGATCGAGCGCTCGGCAAGGGAGCCGTGGCCGATCTCGCGGCGGTTGATACCACCCATGCGTCCGCACTCACCAACGGAAAACGGAGGGAAGTTGTAATGAAGGATGAAACGCTTCTCGTCCTCGCCACCTGCGTAGTTGTCGAAATGTTGTTTTTCGTCAGCTGGTGCAAGGGTGGTGATGGCAAGTGCTTGGGTCTCGCCACGTGCGAAAATCGCGGAACCGTGAACGCGCGGCAGGGTGCCGGTTTCACCGTAAAGCTCACGGAGATCGCCGATTGCGCGGCCGTCTGCGCGGATACCTTTTTCCATGATCGAGATGCGGAATGCCTTTTTCTGAAGGTATTCGAAGGCTTGCTCGACATCGAAATCGGTTGCTTCAGGAGCGCGCTGTTTGATAGCAGCTTCGACTTCGTCACGAAGCGCACCGACTTTCTTGGAACGCTCAGTTTTGTTCGCAGCGTAGATTGCACCTTCGATGCGGTCGCCAGCGATTTCGTAAGCGATTTCAAGGAGGTTTTCCTTAGCGAGGGTGAGTTCGTATTCACGCTTCGGCTTGCCGCATTTCGCGACGAGTTCTTCTTGGCCAGCAACGATTTTAGCAACGGCTGCTTGGGCGAAATGCAGGGCCTTGATGAACTCATCTTCTGGGAGCTCGTCGGCTTGACCTTCGATCATGATGACGTCGGTTTTGTTACCAACGTAAACAAGGTCGAGATCGCTGTCTTCGCGCTCGTCGTGGGTCGGGTTGATGACGAAATTGCCATCGATGCGACCGACGCGAACTGCGCCGATTGGGCCAGCGAACGGGATGTCGGAGATCGCGAGAGCAGCGGATGCACCGTTCATCGAGAGAATGTCGGAATCGTTGATGCCGTCTGCACTGAGCAATATCGCAACGATTTGAGTTTCGTAGAGGTAACCTTTAGGAAACAACGGGCGTAGAGGACGGTCGGTCATACGGCAGGTGAGGATTTCCTTTTCGGTAGGGCGGCCTTCGCGCTTGAAGTAGCCGCCTGGGAACACGCCTGCGGCGGTCGCTTTCTCCTTATATTCTACGGAGAGTGGGAACCAGGTTTGGCCAGGTTTTACTTTGGTTTGTGAAACAGCGGTAACCAAGATGATGGTTTCACCGCAACGGACTGTGACTGCACCATCGGCGAGTTTGGCAAGTTTGCCGGTTTCGATGGTCATCGGATTGGTTCCGACTTCGATCGTTGTGGAATGGATATTCATTTTTCTTATTTCTTCTTTTACTTACGTCAAAGCAGGGCCGCCCTGTGCCGCCCTAGCTATCAAGGTTTTCGGGATTATCCCGAGGATACGGTGAAAACCACGCGCACCCTTTTTGCTAGGCAGCCACGAGAGAGACTCCCGTGGCTGCTTTTGCGAAATGGTTCAAATTAACGGCGAAGGCCGAGATTGTTGATGAGCTCTTGGTATTTCTCTTCGCTATTGCGCTTGATGTAGTCAAGCAGCTTGCGGCGCTGAGAAACGAGTTTGAGGAGTCCACGACGTGAGGAAAAATCCTTCTTGTGGGCATTGAGATGTTCCGTGAGATCAAGGATTCTCTGGGTGAGAAGGGCGACTTGGTAAGTTGAACTTCCGGTGTCTCCTTCGTGGGCTTTATACGACTTAAGGTCGATGGCTGCTTTTTCTGTTTTAACGCTCATTTTGTGTAAGGGATAGACTCAGCGTTCATCGCCAAGCCGTCCTAGATGCGCGGAATGAAGCGGGTAAAGCCTCCGATTGCAAGAATTTTTACAATCATGCGGCTGAGAATCTAAATTTCCAAAAAAACTGAAGAAAAAGCCTCTATAGATCCTTTAAGCGCATTGACATTAAAGATGAGTTTACTACCCTAGATCAAAGGTGGTAAATCTACGTGAAATGATGGATCTATGATCCATCATTGGCATCAAAAAAACACTTTCGCCCGAAACCCACCCCAGCCAGGTAAACATGCGCAAACACAGTTCGAAAAATAGACGCAATCGGCACCACGTTAAGGTGCTCAAATCCGAGGTCATGTCGCCTCGGATCGCTTGGTTCAATTTTCTCGATTTTCTCAAGATTCTCACAAAAATCGCGGCGGTGATCGCCATACTATTGGCCATTGGCTACGGCGTCCGCGGAGCCATTCAATACACGTTCCACCAAAATCCTGATTTTCGCCTTCAGGCCATTCGACTCAACGCCAACGACGTGATCGACGAATCCGGCTTAGTTGAGTATCTCGCAATCGATCTCAATGCGAATATTTTTGATTTTGATATCAACGCGATGGAGAGGGAACTATTGGAAATACCCGCCGTTGAGAATGCGAAAATCGAACGCGAACTGCCGGGCAACTTGGTTTTCCACGTCGCGACACGGAAACCCCAAGCATGGATCGCCTGCCCTGAGGAAGGAATCCTGACATCCCGCAATATCGATCAACTCCTCGTCGATCAAAACGGCTTCATTTATCCCTGCCCAGAACAGCAGTTGGAACTAGCCCTTCATTTGCCGATGATTCACGTCAAAACCGATTCCAAATATCCTATTCTCAAGGGAGTCACATTGAAACATCCAGAATATCGCCGCTGCGTCCAACTTCTCGATTCTTTTCGCGCGATTTTTCCTGATGACATCAGGATCATTGAAACCATTTATCAAGTTAATCCTTGGTCCATCAATTTATCGACCCGCTCAGATACAACTGCTACATTCAGCCTCGACGACCACAGCCGTCAGCTCGATTATTTCAGTCAAGCCCTCCATCACGCCCAAAAAAAAGATTACAATATCGAAACGATCAACTTGATTCCCAAACAGAATGTCCCTATCACCATCCGCGGCAAGGTAACTCCTCCACGCGCCATTCCAGTGAGCGATAATTCTGCCAACAATAACTCAGGCTCTCGCCAAAACAACGATCTCAAATCTCTTTTAAATCGCAACTGACACTCATGGCCCGTCATACCAAAATTCATGTCGGACTGGAAATCGGCACAAGTAAAACTTGCATCGTCGTTGGCGAGGTCAAACCCGATGGAGCAGTCAAAATTCTCGGCATCGGCGTCACCAAATCGGCAGGTGTTAGAAAAGGTGAAATCTCCGATTTTTCCCAAGCCCGTGCCTGCTTAAAAGATGCACTTGCTCGCGCCGAGGATTCTAGTGATGTAGAAATCGGCTCAGTCTTTCTCTCGGTCACTGGCGCGCACATCCAGGGCATCAACAACCGCGGGGTTTTTCGCCTACCTAACAACCATGAGGCCATTGAGCTTGAGCATCTTGAAGAAGCCCGAGATATGGCACGCGATGTTCATTATCCTGCAGACCACGCATCACTTCACACCATCGTACGCAGATACTTAGTGGATGGTCTTGAACAAACCGCCTCGCCCATCGGCCTTTTCGCTAAAACCGTGGAAGTCGATTTTCACATCGTACATGGTATCAGTAATCGTATCCAAAACTCCATCAAGCTCGTCCGCGAATGCCCGTTGGAAGTGGATGACATCGTATTTGCTCCTATCGCTACCGCTCAAATGGCCCTCGATCGCGAGCAACGCCTACGCGGGGCACTACTCATTGATATCGGTGGCGGGACAACCGATTACGCACTTTACCTAGAAGGGTCCATCGCTGCATGCGGTTGTATTCCTGTCGGCGGAGACCATGTCACCAATGATATCCATCTCGTCACCGGCCTGCCGTTTTCCAAAGCAGAAAAACTTAAAATTCTCGAAGGCAATGCTTCCAGTGATCCCGCTCTTTCTGTAGGAATCGCAAAACTTACAGATGAAAATGGCTTCGCGGATGTCGAAGTAAAACGCGCGATCCTTAACGAAGTCATCCGTCAACGCCTCGAGGAAACTCTTCTGCTGGTTCGTGATCGGCTTCCAAAAGGTTCAGTCGAGTCGATTGGTGCTGGAATCTATCTAACCGGTGGCACCTCACTGATGCGCGGTTTTTCAGAACTAGCCTTCGATGTTTTCGGTCGCGACATTTATCGCCCTGAAGCCCCCGAGAACAGCGACCTCTCTCACCCCTCTTTTAAAGATCCTCAATTTGCCACAGCGATCGGACTCATCCGTTATGCTCAAATCATCGAAACTGAAACGCAACGCCCACCAGGTTTCTTCGGGAAAATCCTGCGCCTATTTTGGCCCTTCGGCCGTTGAGCATCGGCCTTCCTAATAACCTCCAAAACTTGAAATATGATTTCCTATTCTCGTGATCCTAAACAAGAAATTCCCGCATCGGCTGTCAAAATCTTCGGCTTAGGTGGAGCTGGCGCAAACATGCTAGAGAGGATCGCCCTCGACAGCATTGAAGGCGCGCAACTGGTTTCTCTAAACACCAATAGCCGCACACTAAGTGCGTCACTCGCGAAAGAAAAAATCCAACTTGGACTAAATCTAACCAAAGGTCTTGGCACAGGAGGTGATCCCGAGCTTGGTCAACAAGCTGTATTGGAAGCTGAAGATGAAGTGCGCGATGCAATAAAAGGCCAAAGAATTGTTTTCTTATGTGTCGGCCTTGGCGGTGGAACTGGCTCTGGAGCCGCCCCAATCCTCGCGCGCATTGCTCGCGAAGAGGGTGCATTTGTTATCGTGTTCGCTACCATGCCATTTCTCTTTGAAGGTTCTCGTAGGCGCGAACAGGCAGAAATTGCACTCAATCAACTCGCGGTTCTCTCCAATGCACTCATGACATTCGACAACAGCCGCATGGGCGAACTCGTTCTTGCTAAACAAGGCATCCACGAGGCCTTTGGTGCAGCGGATAAAATGATCTCCGAATCCATCAAAGCGGTAATTCGCTTGGTTGTGAAACCTGGCCTAATACATATCGGCCTGGATGAACTAATCACCGCACTTCGCACCACTCGTTCACGCTGTTTGTTTGGCTCTGGCATTGCCGATGGCAAAGACCGCGCTTCAAAAGCCCTACGTAACGCCCTCGCGAGCCCACTACTCGATCAGGGTGCGCTTCTCAAAGACGCTCAGAGCGTTCTCGTTCACCTCTCAGGTGGTGAATCACTCACCCTATTCGAAATTGAATTGCTCATGCAAAGTCTGCAAAAGCACGTTCCTGATCACGCTCAAATCCTTTTCGGGGCCGCCATTGATGCCTCGATGGGAGATTATTTATCGATCACTTTAATCAGCTCCTTGCCGGAAGATGCATTGGTAAGCTCAACCCAAAACACCCAAGCAACGCCCGTTCCGGAGCCTAGGAAAAGTATTCCAAGCCGCGTTGAGACGCCGAAACCGACAAGCCCCGCTCTCAAGCCAGCCAAAAAAATCTTCATGGAGCCTGCAAGGCCGACATTAATGGATGACATCTTTGATGACATCGAGACCCAATCACCTGCGCCTCCTTCGGCCCAGACGCCAGAGTTGGAGCTCAGCTCACAATCTTCCGTACAAGACTCACTGCATCTCGAAACTACTACACAGCCTGAAGAAACTACGAAGAACGAAGCCTACGATCGTCCTTTCGCCGAGTCTGATCTCATTTCACCGGAGCCATCAAAAGAAGCAATTGCTGAAGCTCTCGAGGTAAAACCTGAACCACCCGTCATGACTCCAACTAGCTCTGTTGAGGCCGTGCAGCCTGACCCTTCCACTCTCGTTCCTGAAGCTCAAGATGAACCTGAGGTAATGCCTACCAGAGATTCTAAGGTAGATCTCACAAGTTCATTACAACTCAAGCTGGGCTCCAAAAATCCATCGGATCAGAATGAACTTTCTTTTAAGAACACTCCTCGCGGTAGGTTTGAAGGTGAAAATCCAAATGTGGTCGACGGCGAAGATCTCGATCTGCCTCCGTTCCTAAGAAAAAAGAAATAGGCTAAGATTTATCGTTTCACCCAGACCGTAGTCATCGAGCGGGTCCATTGAAATTTCCGCGCCGTCTCACGAATCAAAAACGGCTCATCACACTCAGAGCGTAGATCAAATTTTTCTAATAGATGGCTTTTAAGCCAATCAAACGTTTCTATGCGTGGCCAATTCACCCGAGGTGTAAAGGCATCCAACCAAGTGCATGGCGTCGCCAAAACCAACTCCCCGCCACTTACAACTAAGTCTCCAAAACGATTCAACAGTAGAGCTGGATCACTCAAGCGGCATAGTAAGTTAGCTGCATGAACTCGATCAAATTGGCCGAGATCTTGAGGCAAGTGCATTGCGTCGCCCTGCATAAATTCCGCACGCAAGGAATCTATTCCTTGCGGCATTTGTGCCGTCAGAGACACCTTAATCAATCCTTCATCTAACCTTGAGTAATCGAGCTTACCTTCGTTTTTCAAAAGATTTGCCGATGCAATAAACTGATGAGAAAAATCCAAGCCGATCACCGTTTCGCATGAGCGAGCCATTTCGAAAGTCGATCGCCCAACCGCACATCCAAGATCCAACCCTCTAGCAACTAGATTCTTTGAAAAATGCAACGGAGTTCGCACAGCGAAATCTAATGCCTGCTTCATTCCTTCTGGCCATTGGACCTTGGCATCCAAGATTTCATTTTCCGTGCCGTAATGGAACAGCAAGTATTCATCCAAGATTTGAAGATCCTCGTAAATTTCGCTCATCTTTTTAAACCAGTTAAAACCATTACTTTATTGAACATAAAAGAAGCTGGAGGCGACTCGCAATTCAGGCAAGATTTCTTGTGATGCAATATCGAATCATTGTAGCAGGAAAACCAGCGCTGCCTTATGCAAAATTAGCTGTCGATGATTACCTCAAACGCCTAACGCGTCACGGTAACTACGAACTCATGATCGTCAAAGCCGGGGATAAAGAAGCCGTTTCAGCACGATTACTCCAGGCATCAAGTGGTTGTTTCCGCATCGCGTTGGACGAGCGAGGAGCTACACCCACCACGCGTGAAATCGCTAGAATATTTGATTCAATGAAAATGGCCGGAGAGGTCAAAACAATCGCATTTCTCATCGGAGCTGCAGATGGTCACACTCCTGAACTTAGAAATGCGTGTCATTTAACTCTTTCGCTATCAAGCATGACCATGCAGCACGAAATGGCACTCGTCGTCCTAATGGAACAGCTTTACCGAATCGAAACGATCCACGCGGGAAGCCCCTATCACAGAGATTAATATCCCGAAATTAACGGCGATACTGATTCTGAGGCATCATGCTAAACTGACCTCCGCCTTGGCCTTTCTGAGGCAGATTCCAAGGGAGCTTACTCGTTTCAGAGACGGGTCCAACTGGCTTCTTTGTATCATCTTTAGCGCATGAAACAAGAAACGAGGAGGCAACAAGCAGGACAGCGAAGAATTTCATATTAAGCTAAATTGGATTAGTTCGGAGCAGGCTTAGCGATAATTACCTCATCCCCCGGCTGAAACCGCACGCCTGGAGAAAGCGAACCGAAATCAATGTCTGCAATGGTCTGAGTAAGCTCAATAGCCGAAGGTTTTACTTTGCCGACCAGGCGACCATCACGCTTGATAAGCAGTCTTGTATCCGGCATGAATCCTGAATTTGAACCCGCACCAATCACAAGAAATCCCCAGTCGTGGTTGACTGCCGTCACGCGAGCTTCAATCTCATTTTGAGCAATACGTATGTCACGAGCTTGAATGCGTCCATTGTAGCGCTCGATGTCGGCACGTTTATCAGCGAGTCTCTTCTCTTCTTTTACGGTCGACTCATCCAACTCAGTGTCGGTGGCTTGCTTGGCTTCAATCGAAGCAGTGAGGGCTTTAAAATCATCACTGAGGGTGCTCAGGTTGACTTCGATATTCACTTGCGCCAACTCTTGCTTAACTCCTACCAAAACTTGCTTCAATTCACTAAGTTGAGTTTCTTGCGTAGCAAGTTTCGTATCCAAGCCAACTACTTGGTTTTCAACTGAACCATTTTCGTCTTTTAAGTTTGTGACGCTTGACTGCGCAACAGCACGTTCCCCTAACGCCACTTCGCGATTACCTTCTTCGACTTTGATATCTGCCAATGCTGTATCAATGTTTGCACTGACCATGACATTGGTCTCGTTGGTCTTAATTCTCAGGTCCTGAATCGCCTGAAATTTTTCAATCTCAGTAACTGTGAAATACGCTGCCACTCCGGAAATGGCGATCGCAAGAAATAGAAAAATAAATTTCATGATTATAAGGGTTTTGAAAGGGAATGATGGAAAACGTTTATGAACTATTAGTATCTCGGTTGCTTATCTCTCGTGGCTAGCAACCACTTGATCTCCTACTCTTAGCGTAATGTCTTCAGTGATTGAATCCGGCACAATGCTAGCAGATGCGCTACTTCTCTCCACGGCGCTGACCAAAAGCTTACCAATAACCTTGTCATCACGCACGATATCTAACGAAGAACCACCTGTTACACCTGATTGATAACCATTCGCTAAAGTTACAAATCCCCAGTTTGAATAAATATGACGAATTTTCGTTTTCATCGTAGGCAAGGAATCGCCTCTGCTAATGATATCCAAGTTTTCCTTTTTTCTCCGGCCTAAATCTTCTGCTGCCGTGTTTTTCGAATTCAAATTTGCGAGATTGGATTCTTTGTTGGAGATAACCACTTCTAGTTCCTGAAGCTCAATTCGCTTGTCTTTCGCGTTGGAGATAAGCTCAGTTGGCTCACCCACTAATAAAAGAGCGTTTTTCGTTTCGTCATACTCGCGATCATTGGATGCAATTTTCCGTGTCTTCGACTCAAGATCAGTCTTCAGTTTTTTGTTAATATCTTGTAATTTAGCTCCTTCCTCTAGAGCTAGTCTCTTATCTTCCTGAATCCTAGGAATCTCGATACGCAATTCTTCTAAGCTACCTTGCCTTGATTTTAGCTCGTCCTGATTTATTTTAAGATTGGTGAGAGCGGTGTTTTTTTCCTCAATTTCAAACTTCATCCGCTCGTTGTTTTTATACGCAACAAACGCGGATATAGAGAGAACAAGGAATGTGAGAGCACTGAAAGTAGTCGCCATAAATTTATTTCTAAAAACTATGAAATTGGAAAGCGTTCGCAGGATAATTACTTGGCGAGTCACCGCAATCTCAAAAGTGCTGAATTTTTTGATTTTTATCGGGTCACTTTCAAAGCTTGGCTTTACAAATTACCTATCCACGCCAAGCGTGCGCCGCCATCCATGAATTCCATTCTCAGAGTATTTTCCTACCTCAGGCGCTACCCCATTCTTGCCAGTCTACAGCTATTCTGCGCTTTTGGGATGACCGCAGCCCTTTTCGTCTTCCCAACCATTACGGGGTATGCGGTCGATAAAATCCTTCCGGATGCATCAAGGCACCACGAATTTCCCTATTGGGTCGCCCTGACCCTGCTTGCTTTCGGTATCCGCGAAGGCCTCAATAGCTTGAGGATTTTCATCAATAATAGCTTTGAGCAGAAGGTTATCTACGACATCCGCTCTGATCTTTACGGGAAAATTCAAATTTTACCCCTCAATTGGTTCGATACCCGCCGCACTGGCGATATCATGACCCGAGTCGTAGAAGATGTCACTAACATGGAACGGGTTTTGATCGACGGGATTGAGCAGGGAATTATCGCTGTCCTGCAAGTCCTCGGCATTGGTATCTTCCTCTACATTCTTAATCCCGTGGTCGCTGGCTGGGCCACTTTACCCATTCCCCTCCTCGCCATCGGAGCTTGGGTCTACTCCACCTGTGGACGAGATCGCTATCGAAACCAGCGTGAGGCGACCTCGGATATGAACTCGTTGCTACACGATAACATCGCCGGTATTCGCCAAATCAAGAGTTACGCCGCTGAATCGGTCGAGCATCGCCGCTTCAACGAATCCTCCGAAAAGCTCCGTCAAGCTACCCTTCGGATGATGCGTTGGTGGGCAGTTTATTCACCAGGAATGTCTTTCCTGCGTAC
>CAWUUP010000230.1:0-6391 GCA_963925255.1 uncultured Luteolibacter sp. | reverse complement strand
CTTGAGTTCCGGGTTGGTAGTAGCTTCGGCCTTCCGGGAGATAAGCTTGGGGGGTGTATGCGCCCTCGTAGTCGTGAGAGTAGAGGTATTTCATCGCCTCTTCGGAAACGCCGGTGGTGCTGGTGAGTTTTTTGGAGGTCGGGGTGCGAAGGTGAGGCGGGACAGCGAGGGTGCGACCGGATTCGACATCTTGAATCGCGGCACCGAGTGCGGCGTAGGCGGTGTTCGATTTTGGCGAAGTAGCGAGATAAACCGTGGCATGAGCGAGGGGGATACGACCCTCTGCATGCCGATAAATTCGAGAGCGTGATGCGCATCGAGCGCGACGCGAAGTGCTCCAGAGTCGGCTAATCCAATGTCTTCCGAAGCAGCGATGACGAGTCGGCGTGAAATGAAACGCGGGTCTTCACCAGCGTGCAGCATTTTCGCGAGCCAGTAGAGTGCCGCATCGGGATCGGAGCCGCGGATCGATTTGATAAAAGCAGAGATCGTATCGTAATGCCCATCGTCACCGTAGTGCACGGCCTTGCGTTGGATGGATTCCTCGGCATCGGCGAGAGTGATATGAGGATCGCCGCAGGTGGCGAGCTCGAGAGCGGTCAGGGCTTTGCGGACATCTCCATCGGAAAGTTTCGCGAGGTGTTCGAGAGCTGTGGGATCAGCAGTGATATTTTGTTCGCCCAGACCACGTTCTGCGTCCGTTAGAGCACGGTTGAGCAGATCTACGATGTTTGCCGTAGAAACTGGCTCGAGCTGAAAAATTTGAGAACGAGAGACCAGTGGCGAGTTGACGTAGTAGTAAGGATTATGAGTCGTGGCGCCGATGAAACGAACCGTGCCTCGCTCGATGTGAGGAAGCAGGACGTCTTGTTGGGATTTGTTAAAACGATGGATTTCATCGATGAAAAGAATGGTCGTCTCGCCACGAAGATCGCGGTGGATTTTTGCTTGGTCGATTTTCGCGCGGATCTCCGCGACATTGGATTCGACCCCGTTCAGCGCTTCAAAACGTGATCCAGTCGTTTTCGCAATGACATTGGCGAGTGAGGTTTTTCCCGTTCCTGGAGGACCATAAAAAATGAGTGAGGCAAAGCGATCTGACTCAATCGCGCGGCGTAAAAGTTTTCCTTCTGCTAGAATATGATCTTGGCCGAGGACTTCATCAAGCGTGCGCGGGCGCATCCGAGCCGCGAGTGGCTCGCGGATTTCTGGCTTATCGGCTTTTGCCTGTGGACTGGTGAAAAGATCGGACACGCTGTGGAAACTCTAAGTTTTAAAATCTAAACTCCAAGGGAAGAAATCACTTCAGTTTCCGGATTTTGATCAGGCTCCAAAACTTTCGGTCCCGTATATCGGCGAACTCATTTTTATATGCGGTTAACTGTGATCCACTGGCGACAGCTTCCCCGGCAACGAGAATTTCGTTCATGCTGCCCTCTGTCCGTAAGGAACGAATCATTGGGAAATATTTTGCGAGATCGGAGCGGGTCGCGATTTGTTTGGCGCGATGCCCGGGCCCGATCACTAAATTCAAAGCAAGTATCCCACCAGGCGCCAGAGATCGGCGGACAAGACCAAGCCAAGCCTGGTCACAGGATTGAGCACGAAACACATCGTCATCCCCTGCGAGATACAAATCATCGATGATCACATCGAATTTCCTCTTATTTCCAGCCATCCACGCATAGGCATCAGCGATGATGATTTCGGCCTTGGCTTCATCTAAAGCCATTTCGCGGCGGGCTAAATCGATGAGTTCCGAGTCGAGATCGATGCCAGTGAGTGAAACATCCGGCAAAAGATGACGCAGGGTTCGCAGGGCCGTCCCACCAGCAACCCCGAGCATGAGGATGGATTTCGGTTTGCCATCTGAGCGAAGAAGGGCCGCGGCCGCGATAAGATCCCATGCGAGACCAGTCATGAAACGTTTTTGGTGAAACCACGCGTGAATTGCGCCAGTGACGCGGAATTCAGTCACGAGATCAGATTTCCAAAGCGTGATCGTTTGGAAACGGGTTTGAAAATGACCGATTCGTCTCATGTAGCTCTTGGTTTAAGGGTTGAGGCGTTTTAGGGAAAGTATCTAATTCGAATCAAAAAAGTGATAAGGATAGAGGAGATTTTTCCATGAGTTTACTGGGAGCCTGCTTGACGTAGGCTTAAACGTATTCATACTCATCCCTGTGACGCTTTGACTAAAAGTTTCGTTTCCATTAAAAATTTCCCTTCCACTATGAAATCTCGTCTTTTGTTAATCCTACCGCTGATCAGCTGCTTTGCCTTTGTTTCTTGCTTTCCGATTCCTAATGACAGGACCAAGAGAAATCCAAATCTGACAGCCAACACGATTACTAGCGAAGAGCAGCAGAAAATCGAGGAGCAACGCGAGCTGATGAAGCAGCGCGATTTGGAGAAACAAGCACAGCTTATCAAGCCGACAACCCTTCCGACCAATCAGACAGAAAATACGGTTGTCCAACCCCCAGAGGTTAAACCCACAAGTGACTATCCGTTCGGTACACCGGTGCCTGGCAAAGAGGGTTACGTTTTCAGCCCCTACAACAACAAACTCTTGGATGTTCGTGGCATCCCGAGTGGCACATTGGTACAAGATACTACCTACCCTCTCACCGAGAAAAAATATTTCCGTGTGCCATAACTCTTGGCGCTAAACGACATGTGTTAGAAAATTCACGACTGGGTCCATGCCCTTGGATCCGGTCTTTTTTATGAGCCAAACATTTCAAAAAATCAGCATCTTAGGAGGCGGTCTGCTTGGTGGGTCGATCGCTCTTGCTTTGCAAGATTCTAGAGAGGTTCGGCTTTGGTTCCGTCGAGCAGAACTAGTAGAAACTGCCAAGCAATCAGGCTTCCAAGGAGCAACAGCGGATCTGGCAGCTGCCGTGTCGGATTGTGATTTAATGATTCTAGCTGTGCCCGTCGGAGCGATGCCGGCTCTGCTCTCTGCTGCAGTTGAAGCAGGACTTCCAACGACTTGCCTTGTGACCGATGTCGGATCCGTCAAACAAACTCCACATCAACAGCTCGCGGAGATTTTAAGAACAAGCGGCAACGCGTTTATTGGAAGTCATCCAATGGCTGGCTCAGAAAAAAATGGCTTGATGGCCGCAAGGGCTGATCTTTTTCAGAATGCAGCCTGCTTACTCACCAATGACTCCAATGCAACTGACCAGTTAGCAGGGGACTTAGAGAATTTCTGGATTCATCTCGGCTGTCGCACTCGTTGGCTCTCTGCGGCCGAGCATGATCGTATCGTCGCTCGAATCAGTCACTTACCACATATTGCCGCATCTGCCACCGCGCTCAGCGCGCTGCAGGCATGTGCCGAATACAGCGAGCTTTCGGGTGGCGGGCTCAAGGACACGACCCGCGTCGCCTCAGGAAACCCGGATATGTGGGCGGAGATTTTAATGGAAAACCGCAATGCGGTCATCCCTGGGATAAAAGATAACATCACCCAACTATATGAAATTCTTGCCTCATTGGAGGCGAGCGACCTAGAAGCTACTCGCCAATGGCTGGTTGGGGCGAAGCAACTCCGTGACAACCTGAAATAGAATTTTAAGCATCAGACATGTCCACTTTAAGCGTCAAATCCATTACTTCGCTTCATGCCGAGTTCAGCGTTCCGGGTGATAAAAGCATTTCACACCGCGCAGCGATTTTTGGCGGCTTATCGAATGGCGTTTGTGAAATCTCTAACTTTCTACCCAGCGAAGACTGCCTTAATACTCTTAAAGCTATGGGATCTCTTGGCGCGCACTTCGAGATAATAGAAGAACTGAAAGGCTATGGGCCAATCAAACTTCGCATTCACGGCAAGTCGATGCAGCTCTCACCACCGGAATCTCCCATTGATTGCGGAAACTCCGGCACGGGAATGCGCTTGCTAGCGGGATTGCTCGCGGGCCAAAAATTCACATCTGAACTTTTTGGAGATGATTCCTTATCTTCAAGACCGATGGGACGCATCACTGTGCCTCTCACAGCAATGGGCGCCCTTCTTGAGACCCTTGGCCAAAAACCGGGCTGCGCACCTCTGAAAATTCACGAAGCTAACGTTCATCCCATCGATTACGACATGCCTATGGCATCTGCTCAGGTGAAGAGCGCAGTTCTCCTTGCTGGGCTTTTTGCAAAAGGCACGACTTCGGTCACACAACCATCGGTCACTCGTGATCACACCGAGCGCATGATGGCAGCGTTCAAACTTAACTGTGAAACCGTCGGTAACAAAATTTCCGTGATCGGCGGTCAGATGCCACAAGCATGCGATATCAAAGTCCCCGGAGACGTTTCATCCGCAGCCTTTTGGTTGGTCGCAGCGGCAGCAATTCCAGGCTCTCGCCTGCTTCTGAGAGACGTCGGACTTAACCCAACGCGAACCGCGATTCTCAAAGTTCTCTCTCGGATGGGTGCACACATATCAGAAATATCACATCGTTCTGATGGTGAGCCGATTGGTAACATCGAAATTCACGGAGCTACCCTGAAAGGAACGACGTTGCTACCAGAAGAAATCCCGAATCTGATCGATGAGATTCCGGTTATCGCCGTAGCCGCCGCACTTGCGACGGGTGAAACACACATCCGCGGAGCACGTGAGCTACGCGTAAAAGAAACTGACCGCATCACCACCACTGTGGAAAACTTGCGGAAGATGGGAGTCGATGTAGAAGAGTTTGAAGACGGCATGCTGATTCGCGGAGGTAATCCCCTGCATGCCGCGGAGATTGAGTCACACGGTGATCACCGCATTGCGATGGCTTTTTGCATTGCCGGGCTTTTTGCTAAAGGTGAGACCGTCGTGCGCGGCACAGATTGCATCAACACTTCCTATCCAGGATTCTCTCATCATCTCGATGCGATAAAGCATGAGAAAACCAAGCCCGAAGATTTTTCCCTTCCGATTGTTTCAAAATGAGTTTTTACGCCATCGCTATAGACGGTCCCGCCGCATCAGGGAAAAGCACCATGGCTCGCGCAATAGCAAGCCGCCTCGGGATTATAATGGTGAATTCCGGTGCGATGTATCGTGCAGTAACTTGGAAAATCCTTTCCGAAGGAATCGACCCGAAAAATACCACCGCGGTGCTCGAGCTGCTAGATAAGCTCCATATCACTTGTGGCGACGATGGTTTGCTCTCGACGATATTGATCGACGGCGTCAATCCCGAGTCACATCTCCGTAATCCGGAGATCAACGGAAATGTATCGGTCGTATCCGCAATTCCTGAAGTGAGAGAGAAACTTGTCTGCTTGCAGCGGGACTATCTCAAACGGACTCATGTCGTCATGGAAGGCCGAGATATTGGATCGGTCGTTTTTCCTGAGACTCCATTTAAAATTTACATCGATGCTGATCCAGAAGTCCGCAATCGTCGTCGCTCTGGTGATGGCGAGGAAGATTCGGTTGCAAAACGCGATGCTGCTGATAGCTCTCGTAAGACGGCCCCGTTGAAAATTGCCGATGGCGCCACGGTGCTGGATACGTCACAACTATCGATAGAGGGTGGCATCGAAGCTGCGATCGAAATCCTACGCAAACAGGGCTTCCCCATGCCGCAGGCAGCGTATTTTGACGAAAGTGAAACGCCGCAAAAAATGATGCGCTGGATTTATTGGCTTGGCTGGCTGCTTTTTGGCGCGGCCTATCGCACGCTTTTCGGCCTGCGCATCCTTGGAAGAGAAAACTTAATCATCTCCGGGCCAGTATTGGTCGCATCAAATCACCAGAGCTACCTCGATCCCCCATTGATCGGAAATCTCTATCAAACCGAGATGGTTTTCTTCGCTCGCAAAACCCTCTTTGTAGGTTTTGGGAAATGGCTCTACCCGCAATGGAATGCGATACCCATTGACCAAGACAAACCAGACATGAGCTCGATGAAAACGGTAATCCGTAACCTTAAAGAAGGCTGCCGAGTTTTAGTTTTTCCAGAAGGTGCGCGAACTCTGGATGGTGAAATCGGACCCGCCGCTCCCGGCATCGGAATGATCGCCGCGAAAGCTGGAGTTCCAATTCAACCGGTCCGTATCTTCGGCGCCGATCAAGCACTACCACGTGGTTCTGGTAAAATGAGCTTCGCTAGAATCACTGTGAAAATCGGCAAACCCATCATCTTTTCGCCGGAAGAATTCAAAGCTTACTCCAACAAAGCTGGATACGAGAAACTAACAGATCGCATCATGGACGCGATCAAAGCGCTCTAATCCACTCGTCGCAAAACGGTCTCACCTAACTATCCGTGGCCATACTTCCAAAATTCTGTTAGATTATCTATTGGACAAGCTCACGGCGGCAAGGGCGGCCTGAATGGATCGCACCTTCAGCGACCGAGCACCCATCACAGTCGCACTCAACTGGTTC
>CAWUUP010000229.1:0-3578 GCA_963925255.1 uncultured Luteolibacter sp. | reverse complement strand
CCTTCGTGATCAGATTATTCCGACATAAGCATTCTCATGGGTTCAGAAGTGTGCCAGGGTTCTGCCTCTAATATGTCTCTATCAAAAAAAGGTTATAAAACTATGAATCATCGTGACGTCCAATATCGTTGGATGATGAAGAATCGCAGTGGAGTGAATGAGGCCTCCGTCTATACCAATGCTGCGATAGGTGGGTGTGAACTCATTGCTGAGCTACCACGGATTGTCACCTTAACTTTGGTCACAGAAGCGATCGATTTTGCTAATACTAATAATTGGAAACCTAATGAGGTCGGCACACCATTGCGCTGTAAGTGGACTCGCAATGGTTTCGTGTTGGTGGAATGATCAGGTGTTTTTTTGAGAATCAGGTAGTCTGGCTTTTCGGTGCTAAAATTCCTATATGAAAACCACGTATTCGTCGTTATTTCTCCGCCGTCGCTTAATGATCTATGGAGGACAATTCAGGAGTGGATGTTCATCCACTCCTTCGTGAGGTCTTGGATTCAAGGTGCGTAAGGTCGGCCGTATCGGCAAATATTTCCGGCAAAGGGTCTAAGCGAGTGCTTCTTCGAACGCAGCAATGATCGTATCCGCTGGCTCGATTCCGACGGAAATACGCAGTAGATTTGAGGGGACTCCACAGTCTTCACACCAGCCGATTTCGTCATAATGAGCGAGTAGCGTGTAGGGGCAAACGAGGGTGAAAGGCGTGCCAAAAGAAGGGCCTTTGGAAAGTTTTAACGCATCATACACTTTGGGTGCTTTTTTTGGATTTACCAAAGTGATGGAGAGTAGACCGCCATATCCGCCATTCTTGCGTTTGATTGCATCGAAGTTACTGGTGTGGGTGAGTGATGGATGCCAGACATCGGAGATAGCTGGATGGCTTTTTAAGAATTCGACAAGTTTCAGCGCGTGGTGATTGATCAGTTTGTTGCGCTTTGAATAGCCTTTGAGATTGGAAAGCAGCACCTCTGCATCGGCGATGTAGAGTGGAGCGCATTCCGCAGCATCCGCGGCAATGGAATCTCGGAGGTTGGCGATTAAAGGTGAATCCGTGCGTAGGGTGAGAGCTCCTGCCATCACGTCGCCAGCACCGGAAACCCATTTAGTGAGAGAAGAAGTAAGGATGTCGCAGTGGGGTAGGGCATCGACATTGAGCGGTCCAGTAGCGGAATCGTCGAGAACGAGAGGAGTTTTGGAAAACGCGCAGGCTTCAGAAACGCGTTTCAGATCGATGGTGCGGAGCAGTGGATTAGAAGGAATTTCGGTAAATACCCCAGCGAATTCACCGGCGCGGATGCGTTGGATGGCCTCATCGAACGATTCTCCGTTAGCTTCATTGAGGTAAACCACCCCACTGCCGAAGCGTTCTTGGATTTTGAGAGAATCGACGTAAGGGAACTCAATTTGGAGAGTTTTCTTGCCTTCACGGACACCAGGCAGGGAACGTAAAGCGGCGAGCGCAGCGGAGATTCCACTGGCGAAAATGAATGTATCTTCGGGTTGTCCACCGTTGAGTTTAGAGATGGCACGCGATAAAAGGTGAGATTTGGAGCCCTCTCGGAGTGTTCCATCTAAGTAGTCTTGAGCTGCGCGGGAGGAGATACCTTCTCCAGAAAAGCGCCAATAGAGATCGGAGAGTTTCTTTACTTTTTCAGGAAAGATCAATGCGTGGAAGCCATGAAAAGAAGCACTGCGGATGGCAGTTTCGGCTTGGCGTTCTAACCAACGGTGTGCGCGCTGCGCCGAAATTTTGTTTGGCAGCACTAGAACATCTTCACCATCGGAGGCGAGTTCTGCGCGTGCGTTGTCGAAAATACGCTCGACGGTTGGGTGTTTGAAAAAACGAGGATAACCTGTGCGGAGTCTACGGACGACTTTTTCACGTCCTTCTTCGTATCCGACGACTGCATCCCAGGTTGGGAGACAGACAGAACAAGCATGAGTGGAATCCGGTAAAGGCATACCGAGATCCTCCTCCTGCCAGGCGGGGGTTAGTAACAAATCGCGCACGGGTGCTAGATGGGCACTTGGCGTGGAATGGGCAAGCCTGTTTTAATGGTTTTTAGCATAGATAATGCCCCATCTTGTATATTTCTGAATCTAGGCGGCGTGAGATTGCTTTGTCCTTGCTTCAAAGCCTTGAGTGGTGAGAATCCGCGCCCCGTCCCAGAGAAAAGTGTCAATTAATCAAATGGAAGATAAAGATTTCAAAAAAGTCACCGAAGACATAGGTGCAGTGATCTCGGCTAATCAGAGTTTCTTATTGATGAGTCACGTCAGGCCAGATGGTGATGCGATTGGATCGCAGATCGCGTTGGGGTTCTCACTAATGGCAATGGGCAAAAAGGTTTACCTAGTTAATGAAGATGGAGTTCCGGAGAGTTTAGAGTTTTTGAAAGGCTCCGAGAAAGTGACCCTCCCGCCAAAAGATGCTCTCGAGGTGGACGTGGCAATCGCATTGGATACGGCAACTAAACCGAGGTTGGGTGATGGCTCGCTTCATGCGGCTTCTAAGGCAAAAGTCTGGCTTAATATTGACCACCACCTTTCCAATCCAGCATACGGAGATATCAATTTGATCGATGCAAGAAAGCCTGCAACAGGTCAGATCGTTTACGAATTAATCAAAGCTTTGGGTTATCCTATTCCGAATGAGACGAGGGATGCAATTTATGTGGCCGTATCGACTGATACAGGATCGTTCCAATACAGTTCGGCCAGAGCAGATACATATGAGCTCGGAGCGGATCTGATCCAACGCGGCTTAGATGTCGGAAAAATCAATGCAGATACGTATGATAACCATCCTTACCGTAGGTTGGAATTAATACGTGCTTTACTGAATACGTTGCAAATTTCTGAGGACGGCCAACTGGCTTACTGGGAATTGTTAGACAAGACTCGAATTGATCTAGACTTGCAACCGGATGACAGCGAGGGATTGATCGATATGATCCGCTCGGTGAAAGGAGTTCGTGTCGCTGTATTTTTCGAAGAACTTCCGGATGGAAAAATTCGAGTGTCGATGCGATCCAAAGATTCTGGAGTCAATGTATGTAATGTTGCTATGGAATTCGGTGGTGGAGGTCATGCTTTGGCTGCGGGGATCCGGATGGCAGGGCCTTTATCAGATGCGAAGCTAAAAGTTCTAGCGGCGCTGAAGCAGTCATTAGCTGCGCAAAAATAATTTTTAAGTTAAGATGAGAAAACAAGCTGAAGAATATACCGGACCGAGCGGAGTGCTGCTGGTTGATAAGGCTCCAGACATGACATCCCATGATGTCGTTGCCATTGCGAGACGTGCTTTAAATACAAAAAAGATTGGTCATTGCGGCACACTTGATCCGATGGCGACAGGTTTGCTTATGCTGGTTATCGGTAAAGCGACGAAAATTCAGGATTTGCTGATGAGTGAAGATAAAGTCTACGAGGGGACACTGACATTGGGTCAGAGAACCAGCACTCAGGATAGAGAGGGTGAAGTATTAGAAACTCGTGAGGTCGGAAATATATCTGAAGCGGATGTGGCGGCCGCTTTTGATGTCTTTAATGGTGAATTTGAGCAAATG
>CAWUUP010000228.1:0-3913 GCA_963925255.1 uncultured Luteolibacter sp. | reverse complement strand
AGAAACTACGTGCTTGGGCTTGAGGTGGTGTTAGCGGATGGGCGAGTCATGCGCACGGGTGGACGGCTGCATAAGAACAAAACGGGTTTTGATTTGATCGGCATCTTTGTGGGCTCGGAAGGGATGTTAGGTGTGGTGACTGAAATCACCGTTCGCATTATTCCTAAGCCGGTGAGCCGTGGAATGTTGGCTGCGGTGTTCTCGGATTTCGAAGCTGCCGCAAAAACCGTTCAGGCAATTCTCCAGGCGGGGCATTTGCCATCTGCTTTGGAAGTGAGCGATGCGTTTACTCTGGCCGCGGCTAGAAAGAAAATGGGTGCTGAGGTTTTTCCGGAAGGGAATGGACACCTGATTGTAGAAATCGACGGACGCCCTTCAGCCGTGCAATCGGAGCTCAAAGAGTTAGAGGTTTTAATCAAGCAGTGCGGTGCAGGGGAAATCCGCATGGCACGTAACGAAGCCGAGTGTGAGGCGATTTGGCAACTCCGCCGCGAGTTTTCTTATTCGCTGCGTGATACGGGTCTTACCAAACTCAATGAGGACATCGTTGTCCCGCGAGGTAAGTTGGTTGAGTTAGTTAATTTTGCGAGATTACTTGAAGCAGAAACTGGAATTTCGATTGCGTGTTTCGGGCATGCAGGAGACGGAAATATTCATACCAACCTCATGGTCGATGATTACACCAACCCAGAAACTAGAGCGCGTGCAGATTATGCGCTGGATAAACTTTTTACTTGGGTCCTAGAACAAGGCGGTGCAATCACCGGTGAACATGGTGTCGGTTTAGCGAAAAAGCGCTGGATCAAACAAGCGTTAGGTGAGGCCTCGTTTGATCTGCATAGAGCCATCAAAAACACTCTCGATCCGAATGGGATTCTCAATCCAGGGAAGTTCTTGGATTAAGTAATTTTTTAACCACGACTCCGACCTCGCAAGGCTTCGACGGACAAGATTCACGAATGACACGAATGGTAGAATCATGTTTGCGTTCGGTGAACTAATTCCAAATCGATGGATTGAGGATTTTTGTTTTAAAGATCCCAACTCCTCGCTCTCCACTCTAAGCTCTCCGCTTAAAATAAAAGTACCGGGGACAGGACTCGAACCTGCACATCAAAGACACCTGATCCTAAGTCAGGCGCGTCTACCAATTCCGCCACCCCGGCGACAGACGGGAAGTTGGAGGATTTTTTTATAAGCCGCAAGCTTGGATATTCAAATTACACCGAAGATGCTTGGGTTGTTTAAATTCGTGGTTTAAAATCCTTACCCCAACGCCAACCGATGCAGGATCTGAGCGGTCGGCTTACAAGACTTGGAGAATTCAATCACATGGAAGCTCGCGCCTAGGTGGGCGGGGTGAGTCAGGGAGCGGAACTGAGCGATGGTTTTAGGATCGTTCATTTCGCCGCTCTGGATCATTTCTGCAGCTAGGTGAGTGAGGTAGCTGCCTTGGGATGAGAAATGTGTGGGATGCCAATCGATGGTCGCGGCCTCGCGCGCGAGATCAGTAAAATCGACGTGCGCGGTGATGTCACGGCTTCCTGGGTCATCAAGCGGGTCTTCAGCTGCTTGATGTTTGTAAAAGGTGCGCAGAGTGCCGCGGGTGCGGTGCATGTCGTAATATTCAGGTGCTGCAAAGCCGTAATCGATGAAGACCAACATCCCATCGACGATGCAGCCAGAGATCTGTTTGAGGAATCCGAGGTAGTTGGTGCGTATTTCAGTTTGATAAGCATCCGGAAACGCTTCACCGAGAACGGTCGTTTTTCTTCCAAGCGCCGATGCGGGATTGATGTCTTGGGCAGATAATTCCAATCCCTTGGTCACAAAGAGTTCTTTCCATTCGCTATCGCAACGTCGGATCAGATGGAAAGGAAGTGCGTCTAGGATTTCGTTTCCAAAAGCAATACCCGGTAGCGGATTTTCAGAAAGGCTTTGGAAATCGGTGGCAAGATGAAGCTTTGCAGCTAGAGGTGATAGGCGTTGATGTTGTTCCTCTCTGCGTAAAGGCATTGGCTCGACGATGGAGTATTCGAGGGCTTTCCATGCGTCTGGCGAGAGAGTGGCGATGGTTTCTAAAATATCGGCAGCGAGTTTGCCGTCGTGGGCACCGATTTCGAGGATGCGCCAAGAGATAGGTTTCTCATGATTTTTCCACCAATGAACGAAACGGCGAGCGAGAAGTTGACCGAAAAGCGGACCAATGCTCACGCTGGTGTAGAAATCTCCGGAGCGCCCGACTTGGCTGGATCTGCTGGCATAATAGCCATGTTCAGGATCGTAGAGGGCGATATCGAGAAAATAGGGAAATGAGATAGAATCAAGCTTCGCGAGTTGTGCCTCGATTTTTTCCTTAATGAAAGCAGAGGAAGAGGTTGCGGCTTGAGCAGGATTCGGGTAATCCAAAGAACATGCGTCAGCTCTATGCGGCGTTGTTGGATGGTTTTCAGACATGTCGAAGCATAAGGAAAGTAATGTGAGAAAGAGCGGCAAGCGCCGTTTCTACAAGCGCAAAACATTTTGGTTTTTGCTCTTCATGTTTTGTGCGAGTGCGTCTTTGGTAGCATATCTCTATGCTGCACAATTCACTATACCGTATCGTGAGCGCGCGTTGACGTATGATTTAGATGAGATCAATGATGTTGAGATTCCTAGCCGCATATTAGATCGGAATGGTCAAGAAATCGGGCGAATATATGTTCAGAACCGCAGTGTGATGTTGATAGATGACGTGCCGCAGTTGTTCATCAATGCTTTGAAAGCTGGGGAGGACTCAAGGTTCGAAACGCATAATGGGGTTGATATCATTGGCATTATCCGCGCTTTGAAGTTGAACTATCAGGCAGGCACGACGACCCAAGGTGCTAGCACGATTACGCAACAGCTTGCCAGAAATGCTTATCCCCTGAAGCAGGATGCATTGGTTAAGGGGGAAAGTGGTATACAGCGAAAAATGGTTGAGGCATTTTTGGCGATACGGATCGAGGAACGATATTCGAAACAAGAGATTTTGGATTTCTATTTGAACCGTATCTATTTTGGTAGCGGATTTTATGGATTAAGGTCGGCTTCTCTGGGTTATTTCGGCAAAGAGCCAAAAGATCTCAATATTGTGGAGTGTGCCACGATTGTTGGCCTGATTAAAAATCCAACCAATAATTCTCCGCTGAATAATTTAAAGTCGAGTCTCAAAGCGAGAAACATGGTTCTGAAGCGAATGAGAGAAGAGCGAATGTTGAGTCGTTCGGAATATACGGAAGCGCAGCTTGAACCCATCGATCTTCATCCAAAGCCTTTGCAGCGCGGGACTTCGCATTTATATGATCGCATCGCGGATGTGGTTGGTGCTTCGCTCGGGCGAGATGCGCTTTCCGCCGGTGGTTTCACCATTCATACAACGATTCTAGCAGAAGCCCAAATTGCTGCTGAGCAGGCATTGCAAGAGTCATTGAATCAGGCAGAGAAACATCCAGGTTATACGGCTCAGAAACACAGCGAATACAGTAAAAATCAAACCGAGATTACGCCTGAGTATCTACAAGGTGCGGTATTTATGATAGATCATAAAACAGGCGAAGTTCTGGTTCATGTTGGTGGTAGGGACTATGCCCAAGTCCCTTATGACTTTATCGAAAATGGGCAGCGTCCGTTGGGGACGGCGTTTTTTCCTTTCCTGTATTCTGTTGGACTTGCGGGTCAACATACACCGGTATCGATTCTTGAGGATGAACCGATGGATAACCGAGCTGTGATGGTCAGTGGACGCGAGGGGATTTTGGGGGAGTGGGGGATGGAGGTTAGCTCACCTTTTTACGAAGGTAAGATCACGTTACGTGACGCATTTGAGAATTCGAAAATTGCGGCGACGGTGCGGTTAGGGTCGGAGATCGGGATCGAGCGTATCATTGCA
>CAWUUP010000227.1:0-6630 GCA_963925255.1 uncultured Luteolibacter sp. | reverse complement strand
CCCAGTTTTCATTCGGCATGAATCGGACTCTTGTGCTTAATTCTGAGAATCCTGATCCACTGGAAAAGACTGGAAGCTGAGTTTCTAAATCAATTCCCAGCCACGGAAGTGGCTGCCAGCGCACATCGTTATATAAATTGGAGTAGTCTCGTGTTCCCTCTGGGTCATTGATGTAAGAGTCCATGTAGGTATCGAGATAGAGCCACTCATACGATTGATCATCTCGGTGAGTGATGAGCTGGTGCCTACCGCCAACCCTGATGATATTCCAGCTATCGAATTCATCTATCGCGGTGTAACGCATTGGATCGAGTGAACGTGGGCGAGTGGTAAATGTTAAGCGATCGAATTTTGGGTAGTCCTGATCTAATTCGTCAGCTGAGGTAACTGACCAATTTACGTATGGTTGGAAAACGTGAAGTAGACCATCCAAGCCAAGATCTCTATCTCTGATGTTTCCGTAATCTTTGGAGAATTTGAGAGCCGCCTCAGCTCCACCATAAAGCATAACTCGCGAATCTGAAACGGCTGGACCTTGCACCGCTGAGTATTGTGTGTAAGCGCCTCCAATATTTGGCGTGAGCGTAAACCAATCTTTGTATGTAAAAGGTGCTGTGAAGGTGTGATTTGTGTGAAAGCGATTGTAGCCCGTATCTAATAGTTGGGCTCTGAGTAGTGGAATGCGGGGGTCGCCGGATTGCAACGCTCGGATCTGTTCAACGAGATTCCTTTCATAACCATTAATTTGCTGAAGCAAGCCAGGCACGTTCGGATGTCCTGGAGGCAGAGATAATAGAGGAGTTAAGATATTTCGTTCTGTAATAGCTGCCGCCTCGACACCACGGATAGAAAACGATGTCTGACCTTCGTGTAGGATAGGGCTGCTAAAAATGGGCTTACGGGCTTGATCCAGAGCGATTTCGGGTGACTGGGTGTCGGCTCGATAAAAGTCGTTTAAGCGAAAGCGACCAAAAATAGAAAGCAATGAATCATCATCCCTACGAAAAAGACCGATCGTATTATCTGGAGCAGGATTAGTGCGGTAGATTCGTGGATCAAAATCTTCGAGATAATATCCATCGGATAAATAATTGAGATTTGTATCTAATCTCCAATTTGCATCCTGCTCTAAATCTAGTTCGTAACGTGTTTTCAGTGAAAGTTCGAAACGACTGGCATTCACTGAAGTGCGGGGGATACCAGTACGAGAATTTTGAGGATCAAGGTCGTTAGCGTAATAAGCACTGAGACCGCTGATCTCATTTTTGTATTCTTGTCGAGTATCGACTAAATCAACACCAAAGGCCGCACCACGGGTGGCTCTCAGATCAAGTTTCCACTTGGAAAGAAGCCATGCGTCTTCTTTTTCTCCGCTGAGGGGATTAGGTTTTCCTCCGAGCATGATGCCATATGTATTTAATAAAAATGGACCCCAGTTAGTTCGTGCTCCTGGCGTAAAGTGATATCCGAGTTCTCCATCAAGAGGTTGACTTAGGTAGGGGAGCCAAAAGACAGCGGTGTCACCTGAATATAGTTTTAAATTTTGAAATGTGACACGTTCACTAGGGTAAACCGTGGTTTTATCAGATCGAATCCAAAATCCAGGATTTTCAACGTCGTCGGTTGTTACGCCGGCGTTTTGTCCGATGAAGACACGATCTGAGCCAGAGCCCACGCTGGTGAATTTTCCGGATTCAAGCAAAATAGAATCCATGGATATACGAAGTTCAGTGGCATCGATCATACCAGTCTCGTAGTAGTAAACTGCGCGTTTTCCCCGCTGCAGGATGCTGCCTTGGTAAACAGACACATCTTCATCGAAATTCACAGATTTTGCTTTTAGATCGACGGTTGCTCGCTTCGAGAAAATTTCTAATCCATTGTCACCACTTATGTGAACGGGGCCGCCAAGGCGTATTCCGTCTTCAAGATTACCCTCGATTGTCCCACCAAGGTTATGAATTTTGAGGTTTTCAGGTAGTGTCGGTGCTTCTTGTGATTCCCCGATAGGAATCTCTGGCGGAGGGACTGGCTGGATGCGCTCAACAGGAAGGGGATCCGCATCATTACTGGGAGGAAGCGGATTTTCTTGAGCTTTTAAAATCAAAACCAAGAAAAAAAGTAATGATAAAGCGGTGAGGGAAAAACGGTTGATCGACATCACAGCAGAGTGAACAAGATTCGGGGTGGGTAAGTAAAGGCACAAGATGGATTCGTGCCGACGGAAATGTCACTTGCCCATAAAGAGAATCAATCGATGCCCAGCGCCTTTTTGACTAAAGGATCGTTTAGCGCCTTTGTAAGCATTGGGTGGCGCAGCAAAGTGCTAAAGCGGCCTTTTTTCGCGAGAGAGATGAGTTCTGGGTTATCGACGATTAAGACGCGTGAAATAGGTTTGCCGGTTTGCGGGTCAACCTCCCCATGTGAAGGCTTTTCAGAGCTTTCGGCGATCATTTTGGCTAGTTGGACTCTAGGTTGGGAGCCAAGAGGATCGAGCTTATTCATCAGTGATTCCGGAATCGAGCTGGTCAGAGATTTTTTAAGCCGAGAGGAGAAGTCAGGGATGTCATTTTCGATACCTCCGTTTTTGGCATAATCTCGAATTTCAGTTATCGAGGTGATGTGATGAATCACACCTGCAGCGATCAAGCAAAGCACTGAAGTAAAAATGAAAGTGACGAGTAGCTTGCCCGTCAGGGAACGAGTTGGAGGATGGTCGCTATCGTCTGTCTCGGATTGGGTTGATATGGGAGTGAAGAAAAATCTGAAAATTTTACGAATGAGAATAAATGTTAGAATAAATGTTAGAATGGGTAACCCGGTGGTAATGAGCGGGGAAGTTTGATTGGTCCATTGGATGGCTAGAGATGGGGCTTTTTGCCAAGTTAAGAAACCTATCCACAGACTTATTGCGAGAATAGAGAGATGAGTGATGGTTCTTAATAGTCCGCGGATCAGCATGTAAACGGCACAGACTGCAAATATCAGCAGTGCGGCGGCGCCGAGAGAAATCTGCGATAGCGCCTCCATCATCTAACGAATTGGACTCGTTGCTCGTTGGAGGAGCACGTGATCAATGAGGACCAGAGTGGCCATTGCTTCAACGATGGGGACCGCACGCGGTAGCACGCAGGCATCATGACGACCCTTGCCCTGTAGGGTGGTGTTTTCTCCTTTTTTGGTAACGGTTTCCTGAGTGGAAATGATGGTTGCAGTCGGTTTGAATGCGACGCGGAAAAAGATATTTTCGCCATTGGAAATACCACCTTGAACTCCGCCGGAGCGGTTGGTGGTGGTGCGAATTTTTCCATCTCGCATTTCAAATGCATCGTTATGTTCTTTTCCGGTAAGAAGCGTTCCCGAGAAGCCGGACCCAATTTCAAAACCTTTTGTAGCAGGGATAGAGAGCATCGCTTTGGCGAGTTCTGCTTCAAGTTTATCAAAAATGGGTTCTCCCAGGCCTGGAGGGCAGTTGCGTATCACGCATTCAATCACACCGCCAACAGAGTTTCCATCGGAGCGGATGGATTTGATATGTGAAATCATTTCCTCTGCAACCGAGGGGTCACCGGTGCGAACGATGTTAGATTCGATCATCTCACTGGTCACGGAGTTGGGATCGACGTTTGCTTGAATGTGTTGAATGGATTTGACCCAAGCGAGGATTTCGATTCCTGGGCAAAGTTGATCGAGAACTTGTTTGCCGACCGCGGCTGCGGCGACACGACCGATGGTTTCGCGAGCTGAGGCACGACCTCCACCGGATGGAGCGCGGATGCCATATTTTGCATCGTAGGTATAATCGGCGTGAGACGGCCGATATTTCTCTGCCATTTCGTCATAGGCGGATGGTCGTTGGTCGGTATTGCGGACCATGATGGAGATCGGAGTTCCCAAGGTTTGGTCATCATGGACGCCTGATAAAATTTCGGCGGTGTCCGGCTCTTTGCGAGGAGTCACAATCTCCGATTGCCCCGGGCGGCGGCGATCGAGTTCTTTTTGAATAATTTCCGTCGTGATCTTGATGCGTGCAGGGCAGCCATCAATGACGACGCCGACAGCGCCTCCGTGTGATTCTCCGTAAGTGTGGATGCGAAATAGTTTGCCGAAGGTCGATGACATGAATGAAAAAGAGATTTAAAAGAACCGAACGCCAGAAATATAGGGTTATTCCATGTGTTTGGCGAGCTTGAAGGGAATAAGGAAGCGAAGTGTCGCATTTTGCGATGGCGGGAAAACTTCTACGCAGGTCAGTGAGCCTTTACGGATTTCCACGGAATCGGCGCTAGAACCTAATAAATATTGGACGAAATGAGAAAAATCCGGCTCGTGACCCACAATCATCACGTTTTTGAAATCCGAAAATCCACGTAGCTCGGAAAGGGCGGTTTCGGGATCCATGCCGCAAGCCAGCCATGATTGCATGACAGGACTTGGCATGTTGACCGCTTGAGTGAAGGTTTCTGCAGTTTCCTTAGCGCGGACTAAGGGACTGCACAAAACGATATCTGGCAACATTCCAGCCTCAGATAAAAGCCGTGCGGCGTTACGCGCTTGTAGATGACCTGTTTCGACCAAAGCACGCGCATAATCGCTTGGATTTAACGCATTTCGATCTTCGGCTTTTCCGTGTCTTAGGAGGAAAAGGTTCATCGGCTTAAATTTAGGTGTTGGAATGTGAGAGGCATCACATCGTCATGCCGCCATCCACAGCTAACACTTGTCCAGTGATGTAACGCGCATCGCGACTGGCGATGAAAAGCACGGCTTTTGAAATATCTTCGGTAGTTCCAAAGCTTGCGAGAGGGATTTTTGCGATGACTGCTTCTTTGATATTTTCTGGAAGTTCATCGGTCATATCTGTGGTGATGAAACCCGGAGCAATCGCATTGCAAGTCACCGCCCGGCCAGCGAGTTCACGTGCTACCGCTTTGGTGAAACCAATGAGCCCGGCTTTACTCGCAGAGTAATTTGCTTGGCCGGCGTTTCCGATCAAACCGATGACAGAAGCGATGTTGATGATGCGTGAGTGCTCACCTTTCATTAACGGACGCATGAATGCTTTTACCGTGTTGAATGCGCCTTTAAGATTGGTATCGAGAACGGCATCCCAATCATCTTCTTTCATCCGCATCAACAAACCATCACGGGTGATGCCGGCATTGTTGACTAAGATAGAAATAGCACCGATTTCATCTCCGATGCGTTTCGCGACTTCCTGAACAGCGTCATGATTGGAAATATCCACTGCGTAGGCAGAGCAAGAGCCTGGAAAAGTTTGATTGATCTCTGCCGCCGCGCTGCCGCAGCTCGATTCGCTACGGCTGATCAAAGCGACCTTTGCTCCTTCGGCGGCGAAGGCTCTGGCGATTTCTTGGCCGATTCCTCTTCCGGCTCCGGTGACGACAACGATTTGGTCTTTGAACTGCATGGTGATGTGTTGGTTTGAATAAAGGCTTAGAACTGGGATTGAAGCAATCTTTTGAATTGCTCGAGCGCTGATGCATAGTTGGCTGCTAAATGGGTGTCGGGCTCGATGCGGGAATCTGGCGATGGCTTACAGAAAATAGATTGAAGTTTCACAAGGTCGTTTCCAGCGGCAGTCGCGGCGATGAGTGCTGCTCCAAGTGCAGCAGAATTTGCGACTTCTAAGCGCTCGACCGGTGCTTGGAATACGTCAGCAACAATCTGAGCGATGCCGTTATTTTTCGCTGCTCCTCCGGTGAGTAGAATGCGTTGAGGTGCGATTCCCATCCATTGCGAATGCAAACGCATGTTGAGGAACTGGCCTTCTAACAGAGAGCGGATCCGCAGTGCGTCAGTTGGATCTTCTGAAAATTCGGTGACAGGTTTTTCGAAATCGTGGCGAGGTGTAATTTCTGCTGCGTAGAATGGCAGAGTTAGATTTTTTCCTGCAGAATTTTTTGATGCGGAAAGATTCGCTTGGTCAAATGCACTCCAATCCACGCCGAGCTCATCGCGTAATGCTTCGCGAGCAAGGGAACCGTTTCGGAAGCAAATGAGCGACATGAACCCGCCCGCTGGATTTCCAAATACGTGACCGAATCCTTGTGGATCGGTTTTCGGTTCGGTCATGGCCGCGAAAAACGTATCACTAGTACCAAGAGAAATAACGACTTGGCCTGGAGTTGTCGCACCCATGCCGACAAGCGAAGCAGGGTTGTCTCCAGTGAATGGGCAAACTTGGCACGCTTCAGAAAACCCATATTTATCTGCAAAATAGGAGCTGATCGTCGCCAGTGGTTTCAGGCAAGAAGCTGCGGGCAATAATTTATCGGAGAGCCTTGATGCCGTCGCATTCATCAAATCATTATCCCATTTCAAGCTTTTGAGATTGAGGAGATTCATGCCAGCTCCATCCCCAAAGTCGATGGGCATGGATTTACCAGCGATGACGGAAGCAATAAACGAACTCACCAAATGAACGTGATCGGTGTTTGCATAGGCTTCAGGTGCTAGTTTAGAAAACTTCCGGATTTGTGAGCCGGTGAATCGTTCAATCGTCACTGAGCCCGAGCGAGCGCAGACTTCAGCATCGCCGCCCATTGCATTGGCGATTTCTTTGCACTCCGCGCCAGTTGATGTGTCCATCCAGATCGGTGAAGTGGA
>CAWUUP010000226.1:0-7002 GCA_963925255.1 uncultured Luteolibacter sp. | reverse complement strand
CAAGCTTTGTGAAATTTCTCGTAATGATCTGCTTATTTACACCTGCGTGTGGATTCCTGCGGTGTTTTTTTTGCGAGCCATTGCAGGCTATACCAATGCGTATTTCATTCAGTATGTCGGTATGCGGGTAGTTGAGTCGATCCGGACAGATTTATTCATTAAACTCCAAAGCTTACCCCTAGCATTTTTCAGAAAGAATAAATCGGGCGATTTACTAGCTCGAGTGATGAGTGATACGATGATGCTTCAGCAGGTAATCGCGCAGGCATCCAGTGATTTGATCAAGCAGCCGGCAACCATGTTATCGGCTTTGGGAATGGTGGCTTGGATGTCTTTTAAAGATAAGAGCTTCTTCATCGCTCTAATTGCTTTGATATCCGTGCCGGTTTGCATATTTGCGATTCGTTTTGCTGGCAAAAAACTAACCAAAAGGGCTATTGTTCTTCAGCACCGTGGTGGCGATCTTTCCGCTGCTTTATCAGAAAACTTGCAATCAGCTCTGGAGATCCGTGGATATAACCTCCAAAAATCGCAAACCGATCGATTCAAAACACGAATCGCAGAGATCTTAAAGTTGGGAATGAAGGTCGTTAAATATCGCCAAATTATTTCTCCATCGATCGAAGTGGTTGCTGCCATGGGTTTTGCTGCAGCACTATATTTTGGAGTGAGAGCCGGAATGACTTTGGAGGGGTTTCTCGCTCTCGGAATGGCTCTGTATATGTCTTATGAACCGATTAAAAAGCTCGGTAATATGCACGCGCTTTTCCAACAAGGTAAGGCATCGGTAGATCGACTGGATTACATTTTAAATGCTAAAGACATAATATTGAATCCTGCTTCGCCTAAGCCATGTCCTCAGGCAGATGTTAGTATTGAGTTTATTCATCTGACGTTCGCCTATAATGAAGAGCCTGTCTTGCATGATGTAAACTTGACGATACAGGCTGGACAAGTAGTCGCTTTGGTTGGGCCTAGTGGTGCGGGTAAAACAACATTCGCACATTTGGTCCCAAGGTTTTACGATCCGCAACAAGGAGGAGTTCATTTCAATGGAATTTCTGTAAAAGATTTCCTCAAGCATGATCTTCGCCAGAGGGTCGCCGTGGTGCCACAAATGCCATCTCTCTTTGTTGGAACACTCGAGGAAAATATCCGCATAGGAAAATTGGACGCAACGCACGAAGAGATCGAAGCTGCAGCGAAAAAAGCGTTCGCTCATGATTTCATCATGGGTTTCTCAGATGGCTATCAAACTGCAGTTGGCGAACGTGGCGATTTACTTTCTGGAGGGCAACGTCAACGAATTGCCATTGCTCGTGCATTTTTGAAAGACGCACCGATTTTAATTTTGGATGAGGCGACCAGTGCTCTCGATACAGAGAGCGAGGCGATGGTGCAACTGGCGTTGGCTGAGTTAGTCAAAGGTCGTACAACCCTTATCATCGCACACCGTTTCAGCACGATTCGAATCGCGGACCGTATTCTTGTTTTCAAGAATGGCCGTATCGTTAGTGATGGCACACACGAGGAACTCGAGAAAACCGATCCGATTTACCAAGCGATGGTGTCTGCGGAACTTCGATGATTATTTCAGCTTCGGCGGTGTGCCGTAACTGACCATAATTGAGGTCGCGCCTATTTGTGGTATCCGAAAATCATTCACACCAAAGCCGTTTTGTATGATGCCGCGGTAGGAGCGACCATTGCTAGCATTAATCATCACAGGACGACCGTCTTTTTTTTCATATCCGATAAACAATCCGACATGGGTAATATTGGTAAGACGCTTAACGGTGGGTATATAAGTGCCGCTCCAAAATACCAGGTCGCCGGCCCTAAGATCAGAGAAACTGGAGTGGGTTAGATCTTTTGCTTCGTTGGAGACCATGTGCATGATTGCTTCGCTTTTTACCCAGAGAAAAAGAGCGGAAGAGGTGCGAGGTGGATTGAGTCCGACTTTTCTTAAGACATGGTACATCGCGCCCGAGCAATCGAATCCGCCATCTTTCGCGCCGTTTCCGCCGTATAGATACGGCATTCCAGTGACTTCCTTCGCGGCGGTGAGAGCAGTTTCGATGAGTTTTTGACGTGGGGGTTCAAGTTTCTCGAAATCCTTCAAATCTGAAGTCTCCAAGAGAGTAGGCGTCACGCCTAGCGCGGTTTGGCAAAAGATAAAGGTGGCAGCGATGAAAGCTCCCCAGCTATTTTTGGCAAACATAGGTCATGGTAACATAGGAAAGTCGGAAGTTGCAGATTTATCTGTGGATATTCTTAAAAGCCTTGGGTGATTGGAGTGCGGAGACTTGCTTCCGGTTGGAGTGTCGACCCTACCGTTCATTTCGTTTTTGCAAAGTGGCGTGGAACCTTTCACCATTAGACCAGATTGAGCGCACCACTTCACATTCTCATTATCAGCGATGGCAAGGCGGGTCACGAGAACCAATCACTCGGGCTTGCCGAAGCGATGGCACGTATCGCCGCGGTTGAGATTCATGTGCTGCGACTCGAGATGGATCTTAATCCGATTAAAAGGCTTCTGAAGGTATTTGCGGCGAGTCGGGAATTTCCAGTTCCTGATCTAGTAATTGGCGCGGGTCATAGCTCGCATTTTTCGTTATGGTTGGTAGCGAGAAAATATGGGGCTCACAGCATTGTGTTGATGAAGCCGGGATTGCCGATAAGTTGGTTTGATTGGTGCATAGCACCGGAGCACGACTTTCAAAATGCCTCTAACAATCCCCATGTAATTTTAAGTAAAGGAGCCCTAAATCGGGTAATTCCTACGAGAGGGGAGAGATCGCAGAAATGGGTTTTGATCGGTGGTCCGTCCAAGATTCATGGTTTTGATGGAGATCGATTAATCTCTCAGATTCGTGACATAGCGCGTGGTGGTAATTGGCAAGTTGCTGATTCGAGGAGGACCCCACGTGATTTTCTCAAACAGCTTCAAAAAGAAATTCCGAGTCTAACTGTTGTTCCGCATCAAGAGACGGGACAGGGTTGGTTGGCTGAAAAACTTTCAAATGCTTTAGAAGTTTGGGTGAGTGAGGATTCAGTCTCGATGGTTTACGAGGCGTTAACCGGTGGAGCAAAAGTTGGAGTTCTCGAAATGCCACGGATCAAATCTGATGTCAGAGTGATTAGAGGTTTGGAAAAACTGAAAGCAGATGGGTATTTGATAGACTGTGGTGAAAAGAGTTTGGAGAGATTGGCGGAGGCTGACCGATGCGCGGAAATTATTTTGGTAAATCTTAAAATTTCTAGCTAACCAGTGTCTGTGAAGGAAAAGGTATATAAGAAAGGAACGTTTCCACTGTTGTGGTTGGTATTTTTTTTTCACGGAATGGCGCCTGGTTTTTGGTTGCCTTCGCGCACCAATTACCTCAAGGCCGAAGGTCTTCAAAGCTGGATCGGATGGGCATTCGCGGTGCCTCCAATTTGTGCACTGATTTCTCCTTTGATCGGCGGAGCGCTTGCTGACGAAAGAATAGCTGCGCAGAAGTTGATGGCGTGGAGTTCAGTGCTCGGGGCAATAACCATTGTATTGGCATTTGGTGCTTTGGATTACGGATTAGGTCCAATTTGGTTCTTGGTTGGCCTAGCTGCTTATTCGTTGGTGTCGGGGCCGTCTTGGGGCTTGTTAGCAACGATCAGTCTTACGCATCTCACTCATGGAGAGCGCCAATATCCGATGGTTCGAGTAGGTGCTACGTTCGGTTGGATGGCTGCAGGTTTTATGATCAGCTATGTTCTGCACTCTGATTTGACTGTGATGTCGGGATATGCTTCTGGAGTTGCCCGCTTACTGACAGGCTTGTTGGCATTTGCCTTGCCTCATACTCCTCCGCTTGGAGCTGGGAAATCATGGAAAAGTGCACTTGGAATTGATGGCTTCCAGTTATTTAAAAATCGCAACCATGCGGTTCTATTCACAATTACCGGATTGTATTCGGTTCCTCTGATCGCTTTCTACATGTATTCCGCCGAGTTTTTTAAAGCGCTAGGGAATAAAGCTCCAACCGCATCTGTTAGCATTGCTCAGTGGAGTGAAGTCGTTGCCTTGTTTTTTCTCGGCGCTCTAATGCTAAAATTCCGTCTGAAAACATTGCTGATGTGGGGATTAGGTATATCGGCAATCAGGTATGCGATGTGCGGATATGCTGGGTTATCTGGGATAATTTTTTGGCAATTTGCAGGAGTCGCGCTGCACGGTGTTTGTTACACACTTTATTTTGTAACAGCTCAAGTTTACTTGGATCGTAGGGTTGATCCATCGATGCGCGGACAAGCGCAAGGTTTATTGAGTTTAATGGCCTCGGGAATCGGTCCACTAGTGGGATCATTTTTCTGCACCTGGCTACACGTCGTTTGCGTCGATGCCGATGGAAACGGGTGGGAAAACTTCTGGTGGGTGCTAGCAGGAATGATCGGGATTTGCTGGGCTTCCTTTGGATTGCTCTACAAAAGAATGAAAGTCGGCGAGTGAAAGAGAATTTTATTCGGTGACAACGGTCGATTGATATCAATTCTGTGCATATTTCGATAACTCTTGCCGTGCGGCTATCCTGCCGGAATTCAAGATAACCTAGGCATTTTGTAATCTACATCATCTTCTTTTCTGTTTTTGTCGGGGTATTTCCTGCTCTGGCAAATTGAAATCGTTTTAAGCTAATTCACAAGCGAGCTTAATAGCCGCAATCATTGAAGCTGGATTCGCTATCCCTTTCCCGGCGATGGCGAACGCGGTTCCATGATCTGGGCTGGTGCGGGGCTTTGGCAGTCCAAGCGTCACATTGACGGCTTCGTCAAAATCTAACAACTTAAGTGGGATGAGTCCCTGGTCGTGATACATGGCGATGACCGCATTGTATTTCCCTTGTGCGGCATCGCGGAAAATGGCGTCGGGCACGTGTGGCCCGGTGAAGGTGGCGATCCCGAGTGTATTGAGCTCAGCGATGGCGGGAACGATGACGGTTTTTTCCTCATTGCCAAATGCACCGTTTTCTCCCGCATGAGGGTTCAGGCCGCAGACGGCAATTTCAGGAGAAGCAATGCCTTTCTTTGTTAGAAAATCGGCAGTCAGCTTTCCGATCGTGACTACGCATTTAGTGGTGAGATATTTTGGAACCTCGGAGATCCCGATATGAATCGTGGCGAGACCGACGGTGAGAGTTGGGCCAGTGAGTAGCATGCCCGATTCCACGAGTCCGAAAGCGTGAGTGAAAAATTCGGTTTGTCCGGGAAAAAGGAAACCGATGGCTTGCAGGCCTTCTTTGGAAACAGGTCCGGTGACAACCGCTGCGGCATCGGTTTCGCGAAGTAGGCGTGCGGATTCCTCCAAAGCGTTAAGAGCGGCTTGCGCGGACTCACGGGTGGGTTTTCCGGGAATGCCTGCGGAGCGATCGCCGATGACTCGGAAATCAAAGCCAGCAGGGAGCTGGCCTGAGTTAAGAGCGGCATCGATCACTTCTGGACCGATTCCAGCGGGGTCGCCAAGGGTGATAAGAATTTCGGGCACGAACTAGAGATGGACGTTGAAAGGCGCCTCTGCAAGTTGGAAGCTTCGCCAAGATGTTGAGCGAAGAGTCAAAGAATCGTTTCGGAGGAATTGCACGCCTTTACGGAGAGCGGGCGTTGGAGAGGTTTTCGCAAGCACGTGTGGTCGTTGTTGGGATCGGCGGGGTAGGCTCATGGACGGTCGAGGCGTTGGCGCGATCAGGCATTGGAAAAATCCGCATGGTGGATTTGGACGAAATTTGCATCACCAATGTGAACCGCCAACTCCACGCGATGGACGGTCAGATCGGGAAACAGAAAACGGCAGCCATGGCGGAACGGGTCCGCGCAATTAACCCGGAATGTGAGATCGAAGTCATCGAAGGTTTTTTCACTGAGCGCTCCATCGAGGAAGTGCTTGGCGGTGAGGTAAGCGGCGTGATCGATGCGATCGACTCGATGCAGCACAAAGCTCTACTACTTGCGGAGTGTCGGAAACGTGGGTTGCCAGTTGTGACTTGTGGTGGCGCTGGTGGACGGCGCGATGCAACTCGGATCAGTGTGCGAGATCTCGCCTTTTCTGGAAAAGACGCCTTGCTGCATCAGTTGAGAAAAAATTTACGCAAGCATCATGGTTTTGATGCGGTTCCGATGGGATCGAAGCCTGAGGAAATGGGAATCCGTGCGGTGTTTTCAGATGAGCCGCCTTTTTATCCTAGTGGTGATGGCGAAGTTTCTTGCGAAAAGCCTGAGGGTGCGGATATGCGTTTAAATTGTTCCACCGGCTACGGCACCGCCACTCATGTCACTGCAACTTTTGGGGTCGTCGCTGCGGGAGAGATGTTGGATATTTTGAGTAAGGCATTAAATCTCTAACAAGCCTATATTGTAGCTAGCTGCAAACGAGTCGCGAGTCGCGAAGGTTAATGATTCGATTTGGCACTGAGCGATCAGCGCGCGATCAAATGGGTCTCCGTGGTGTGGCGGAAGTTTAATCGATGCTTGGGCATGGGCCCCTGTAAAAGGTAAGATTTGAATCCCATTTTCTGGGAGGAAATCAGTGAAATGATCAGGAATTCGGAGTTTGCCTTTGGAACATTTCAATCCGATTTCCCAAATAGAAACGGCACTGGCGAATACTTCGTTGCGAGGATGAGAAATTTCAGCCCGCGCAGCTGGATTGATACGATTGGGATCGTCCATCCACCAGAGTAGGGTGTAGCTATCAAGTAGAATTCTCATGATTCGATGCGGTAACCCGAACTAGGTTCGGCGACTTTGGAATGAGCTTGAGAAGGCTCGATGGATGCGCCGGTCATGCTTTCGATGAGTTCTGGATCTGATGCCCAGCAATCGTCACTTTCCCAAATTTTTCCTGCGAGAAATCCGCCTTTGCGGACAGGCTGTGATGGGATGTAAGGCACGAGTTTGGCCATCGGTTTGCCAGCTTTTGCGATGATAATCTCATCGCCTGCCGCCGCCTGCTCGACCAACCGAGAGAGG
>CAWUUP010000225.1:0-10718 GCA_963925255.1 uncultured Luteolibacter sp. | reverse complement strand
CCCTGAGCTGTTTTCTCGGTGGCCATGGCGTCTTCGTTGAACATTAAGCGATAGGTTTTTTCATCGAGTGAAATTTTCTCAACTGGATCGCTCTGAGCAATTTCGGCGGTGAGTTTTGCCTCTATGCTTTCTTCAGATGCTGCGAGCTCCGCGAGGAGGCCTGGGGAGATCGTTAGAAGATCACAACCTGCAAGGGCAGTAATTTCGCCTTTGTTGCGGAAGGAGGCACCCATGACTTCGGTTTTGTAGCCGAATTTTTTGTAGTAGTTGTAGATCGCCTTCACGGAAATAACCCCTGGATCTTCATCTCCTTGGTAATCTTTGCCGGTGCTGGCTTTGTGCCAATCGAGAATGCGGCCGACGAATGGAGAGATGAGCTGCACGTTTGCTTCAGCACAAGCAACGGCTTGAGCGAAGGAGAACAGGAGGGTGAGGTTGCAGTGAATACCTTGCTTTTCGAGAATCTCAGCTGCTTTTATGCCTTCCCATGTAGAGGCGATTTTGATCAGTATGCGATCACGGGAAATACCTTCTTTTTCGTAGGCGGCGATGAGCTGAAGGGCTTTTTCTACCGTGCCTTGGGTGTCGAAGGAGAGACGTGCGTCAACTTCAGTGGAGACCCGACCCGGAACGATTTTTAGAATTTCCAAACCAAATAAAATGAGGATGCGATCCAAAACGGCATCAGTGAGCTCTTGTCCGGTAAGTCCGCTGTCTTTGTGCTCGCTGATCGCTTGATCGATGAGTGGGCGATACTCGGCCTTGGTGGCGGCTTGTAGGATGAGCGATGGGTTGGTGGTGGCGTCTTGAGGCTTGAATGCTTTCATGGCCTCGAAATCGCCGGTATCGGCGACGACGGTGGTGAGCTTCTTGAGTTGGTCTAGTTGTGTCATGTCGGTATGGTTCTAATACGGGATTGGATGGTTTTGAATGTTAAATTTCGGGTTCGGGGGCGAAAGTGGATGAAAACTTGTAAAGGATCCAATGAAAGTAATTTGCGAGAAGAACGCCGAAGGAAGCTCCGAGGAAATCGGCGATCCAATCATAAAGGTCATTTCCCGAACGACCTGGGGTGAAAGTTTGGTGGTATTCATCGATGGCACCAAAGATACTGAAAAAGGTGATAGGAAAAAGGTATCGAGTGAATATAGAGGATTGGATATCATATTTTAGCTGTAACCAGGTAGCTAATATGTAGCCACCACCGAAGAAGTAGCCGAAATGAGCGATTTTATCGAAATGTAGGATTTTCGGAGCTTCTTCGGGAAGAACCTTCGAATGGGAGGATAAAAACCAGAGGGTGATTATCCATAATATAAAAAGCACCATCCAAAGCTTGGAATTCGTGAGAATGGAGAAAAATCGTTTCAAGGCTCAGCTAATGTAGAATGGCTTACGGTTTTTTCATCTCGTCCTCAAGACGCTCTGCCAACCATTGCTTCATCATTGACTGATAGTTGAGGTAGCGTGAACGTACGATGCGCTTGATACGTGAAAGCATGCGTGGATCGAAGCGCAGCGTGATCGTCGTCGATTCACGGACGAGGGCCTCATGGATGGAGCTGCTCATGAGTTTTGGGTCGAGCTCGTGGTCTTGCCAGAAAGCATTTTCCGCTTTGTCGTCTTCAAAGTTTGGGAGTTGGTCCCAAGTGTTAATTGTTTTCATGGTATTAGCGGGTTTCGTTGTAATTCCGGTCGTAGAAGCGGCGTTCCGCTTCACTCATTTCCCGTGCGGTGATGACGCGTGCCACTTTACGATCGGTAGTGAATCCAATAATCCAATAGATTACTTGAGGTGAGGAAGGATTTTTTCTAGCGCAGATTGTGGGCTGATATGGTGAAGCTCATGGAGGATATCAGGCTTGCCGTGTTCGATAAACGCGTCTGGCCAGCCAATGCGCTCCACTTTAGTCGTAATATTTGCATCGTTGAGATGCTCAATGCAGGCAGCGCCGAAGCCATTCATCAAGACGTGATCTTCGAAGGTGCAAACGACTTTCACGCTACTTGCCACTTTTTCGAGCAGCACGGTATCGAGTGGTTTAATGAAGCGTGGGTTCACTAAGGAGACGGAGTAACCCTGTTTTTCTAGAAGATCTTTGGTCTGGACTGCGATGTCGAAAAATGTGCCAAGTCCGATTAGTGCGACATCGGTCCCTTCCTGGATGAGTTCGCCTTTGCCGAGTTCGATAGGAGCAACGGATTGATCGAGAGGGGTTCCACTAATGACGCCGCGAGGATAGCGGATCGCGGTTGGCCCTTTATCATAAGTAGCCATCCATTTCAGCATAGCAACGAATTCAGGTTCGTTTCTTGGCTGCATGTGAATAATGTTAGGAATGTGACGAAGGTAGCCGATGTCGAAGAGACCGTGGTGGGTTGGGCCGTCATCGCCGGAAAGACCGCCGCGATCCATACATAGACGAACGGGCAGGTTTTGAAGCGCGATGTCATGAATGATCATGTCATAGGCGCGTTGCATGAAAGTCGAGTAGATCGCAACAAACGGGCGTATGCCTTCCGTGGCTAGACCTGCGGCAAAGAGTGCGGCGTGTTCCTCGGCGATACCGACATCGAAATAGCGATCCGGTAGGGTCTTCTTGAAAATATCCAGCTTAGTGCCTCCCGGCATCGCTGCGGTGATAGCGACGATTTTTGGATCGTCGATCGCGAGGTCTGTGACAGCTTGTCCAAAAATTTCTGAGCAAGTAGGTGTTGTGACGGTATCGGTGGATCCGTCTTCAATTTTGTATGCACCGAGGCCATGGAATTTGCCTGGATTATCGAGTGCTGGCTGATAACCACGGCCTTTTTCGGTAATGATATGGAGGATGACTGGTTCGTTGAGCGTTTTGAGATGCTCGAAAGTTTTGATTAAGAGCGGGATATTGTGGCCATCGATGGGACCAAAGTAGCGGAGTCCGAATTTTTCAAAAAGAACGTTGGGAAAAATAAGGTTTTTTGCACCTTCTTCGACCCGGTGAGCAATTTTTCTAACCGCTTTTCCTAAGACTTTTTCGACGAAGTCCGCAGCGGCTGTGCGTACGGCGGAGTAGGTAGAATGGGTTTGAAGTGCGTTGAAATAACGGGCGATAGCGCCGACATTTTTATCGATCGACCATTCATTATCGTTTAGAACGACGATGAATTTTTTGGTGGTTTCGGAAATGTTATTAAGTGCTTCAAGTGTTGGGCCGCAGGTGAAGGCTGCATCACCGGCGACGGCTACGACGTGATTATCTTCGCCAGTTAGATCGCGAGCTGCGGCCATGCCGAGAGCTGCGGAAAGACAGGTGCCTGCGTGACCGGCGCCGTAGGAATCGTGTTCGGATTCGGTGCGTAGCAAGAAGCCATTGAGGCCTTTGTAGGTGCGTATCGTGTCGATTTTCGAGGCGCGACCAGTGAGCATTTTGTGAACGTATCCTTGGTGTGAGACGTCGAAGACAAATTTATCTTTAGGAGTTGAGAAAACTGCGTGCATCGCAATGCACAGTTCAACTACGCCTAAGTTAGGTCCGAGGTGGCCGCCGGTAACTGAGAGACAATTAATGAGAGCGCTACGAACCTCTTGGCTGAGCGTGATGAGATCTTGGTCGGATAGAGCTTTAACGTCCGCGGGGGATTTTATCGTCTTTAGGATTGGCCCAAGTTGCGGGTAGTTGGAGGATTCAGAAAAGGCTGATGTCATTAGATTCGTCGGAAACTCCGTCAATTTCAGAAGGAGTGCTTGTAGGGGCTGATTTGGATGTCTCGCGACCGATTTCCTCGCGATTTGCAAGAGTGATTAGTTCGATTCGCTTGCGGGCCGATGATAAAACACTTTCGCAGTGCTTGAGAAGCATGGATCCTTTTTCGTATTGGGTAACGATGTCTTCAAGGGGTAGTTGCTCTCCTTCCATCGAATTGACAATTTCTTCGATACTTGCGATGGTGTCCTCAAAGCTCAGTGCGTCATTATTTTCAGGTAATTTTTTGCGTGCGGGCATGTCTGGAGAGCTTGGCGTTTAATTTACTGGGATTTGCCGACTATTTGGTGATCTGAGTAATAGATCATATCCTCAAATACCAATTGAGTGGCATAGGGGTAGCGTGACATGATTTCTTGGGTTTTTGGATCCCTATTGTAGATAGTTAAGCCGCTAACTTCGTTACTCTTGACGCTGGTGGCTTTGATGACTTGTCCATCCAGGATGAGTGAAGTAAAATCTTTATATTCTCTGGCGACTGCGGAAATGGGTCCTGAGCCGTGTGAGGAGGGTGAGATCAATATACCAACGATAGGGGTTTCAAGATTTTCTGCGGTGCTTTGTAACTCAATGAATTCCTTTCGTGTAGGTGGTAACCAGATCGACATGCGGTCAGCGTACCAAGCAATTGCCCAAGGTTGATCGGATACACAGATTTGCGATTTACTGACCCAATTTCTAATGCCTAAGTTGAGTGGTGGGGCGTAGTAAGGAGGCCAGTGTGGAATGCCTCCGATGTCTTTGCGACTTAGCCCTGCTCTGACTTTGTTAGGCAGTGATAAAATCAGTGGAAAAGTACAAATGATGATAATGATCATGTGATGCAAATTACGAATCATTGGCATCTTGGTGATGATGGGCAGTTTGTTCCAAAGGATAGAAACAAAGGCTATACCGTAAGCGGTCATCACTGGCGCAAAGAGTAGGTGTGTTTGGTTAGGGTCGAGGTTATCTGAGCTAACGCCAAAAAATGCGAGTCCGAGCGCTGAGACACCGAACATGCTGAGTAGCGTCCAACGGAAGATCGCGATGGATGGGCTTTTGAAAGGATGAAGCAATGAGAGGAAGAACAGCGGTGCGATTACGATTCCACCAAGGAAGGGAATGATATCAGTTGTTTGAACGAGGATTGATCTGAGGATGGTGGTGAAGAAGCTGCGATTAATTAGGTTCGGTGGCACAGTATTGCGCATAGCAAAGTCTTCTGTGCCTCCGCCGATTCCGTTGTAAAGATTGTAAAAAGCGGTTCCGAAGGGAGTTCCGGAAACGCCATAGTTGCGTAACATAATAAACACTGAAGGAATGATCAAGATGATGAGAATGGAGATTCCCACCACGCCACGAGGACGGAAAGCGATGGCGGCGAAAATGATGTAACCCAGCGCGATCCAAACCGTTAGATAATGGGTCATTGATAGTAGAGTGAAGAACACGCCGGCAAGAATTGCGTTATTAAGGGGAACTCGTCCTTTGCTTGAATCTTCCACAGCACGGTATGCGAAATAAATGCCACAGGTAAATAGCAGCAGCATCAACATTTGCGGTAAGCCGCTTAGTGAGTAGTTCCAAAATGTTTCACAAAATAACATTAGCACCGCGGTGACTCCGGCTATCTTTGCATCAAAGATTCGGAGAATGAGTAGGTAAGTGACCCCAATTGATAGTAGGAAACAAATCGTAGAGACAGCCGCGACCACACGATCCAGCGGGAACACCAGTTCTTTTTCCGACATCTGCCAGCGTTCGGCATCGTCTGCGCCGATCATTTTAAAAATAGCAGCATTAAGAAGTGGGTTGAGGGGAGAGTGGTAAGTGTCTTCGAATTTGGTGAAGGGGAGTTCGCTCTTTTGAAATTTCTTGTTCTCAAAGTAATCGAGCGGACGGATGAATTTAGTGGTTGGTCCGTTACCACGTGAGATTTCACGAGCGATCTGAGCCTGATCCATGGCGTGTGGAGAATTTAGGCCTCGGAAAAATGTGAATAAATTTCCGAGAGTTAGTGAGACAAGGATGATCAAAAAAAGACTCCGCCTGATAAGATTGCCAGATTTTAGGATGGATGATGAGGGATTCATGCGATTGGGATAATTTCGGTTTAAAAACTAGATGCCTAATTCTTTGAGTTTTCTTTGGAGGGTTCGGCGGCTGATTCCGAGAAGTTCGGCGGCACGAGAGCGGTTGTCTTGGGTTTGGGCTAGCGCACCTCTGATGGCCGCTGTTTCAAGGGTATGCAAGTTGAAATCGACAGCTCCAGCAAGGCTCTTGTTGCTATTTCTGGTGTTTTGTTCAGGGTGCAGAGTGCTTGGGTTTATGAAAGCAGGTAGGTGCTTGATTTCGATTTGGGCATCATTCGACATGACCACGCCGTGTTCGATGGCAGTGCGGAGCTCACGAACATTTCCCGGCCATGGGTAAGAAATGACTAGATGCATAGCTTGATCGGTTAGGGGCTTGAGCGGGCGTTGGTTTTCCTCGGAGAATTCTTTGAGGAATGCGTTGGCCAATAGGACAATATCTTCGGGCCGCTCACGTAGCGCCGGCATCTGAATTGAGACGACATTTAAGCGGAAATAAAGGTCTTCTCGAAATGTTCCGGCATCGACCATTTGGCGAAGCTTGCGGTTGGTCGCGGTGATGACTCGGACATCGACTTTGATCGGGGAGTTTGACCCGACGCGCTCAATCGTACGTTCGGAAAGGGCGCGGAGAAGTTTGACTTGGGTGGCGGGGTCGATCTCGCCGATTTCATCCAGAAACAAGGTTCCGCCATCGGCTTGTTCAAATCGACCGATTCGTTTTTGTGATGCCCCTGTAAAGGCGCCCTTCTCGTGGCCGAAGAGTTCGGATTCGAGGAGTTGCGGAGAGAGGGCGGCGCAATTCACCACGACAAGTTTTGAGACGGGTCTGCCAGAGAGGTGGTGGATCGTGTGGGCGACGATTTCTTTACCCGTTCCGGATTCGCCTTCGATGAGGACCGTGGCACGAGTTGGGGCAACTTGTTCGATGAGATCCGTGACGCGTTTGATCTCTGGAGATTTCCCGATGATGCGCGACAGGCTTCTGCCTTGTTTGACTTGTTGAGTGAGTTGGACGTTCTCTGTTTCTAGGTTGCGCGTGCGCAGGGCGCGTTTGAGCAGCATTTCGACCTCATCTAGAATCAGCGGCTTGGTCACAAAATGGAACGCACCGCGGCGCATTGCTTCAACAGCCGTATCGACCGAGCCGTAGGCGGTCATCATCAGGATGGTTGGTGGAGAGGAAAGTTTGGATGCTGCTTCGATCAAATCCATCCCGGAGTCGCCACCGAGCCTGAGGTCAGTGAGGAGGAGTTCGATGGTTTCATTTTTTAGGATGAACAAGGCCTCGGTATTGTTGGAGGCGAGATAAACATCAAAATCATCCTCCAGCGCCGAGCGCAGCCCCTCGCGGGTGGCGCGCTCGTCGTCAACAATCAGGAGGGTGGGGTTCATAAACTTTAAACTTTAAACTCCAAGGGAAGAGAGGAGTGACAAGTTGACGCAGTATATCGGCTCGAGGTCAGGCGTCAATAGGAGGGTTTTCTTCTGTAACAGAAGAAATTTAACCGCGAATATCACGAATGAAGAGAAATGGTTAAAATTAGAATCTCAGTAAATAATGGTAGCCGAATATCAGAAGAGTCTCACTTCGTGTATATTTGTGAAATTCGTAGTTCAAAAATGACAGGGTCAGTGCAGTTGGTGCATTTCAAGCATCAATCACCGGCGCAGGCAACAACCTCGGACTCGGTGCCGTATGCGGGAGGTGAATCAAAATCGATGTCCCTTCGTTGGGATTGGAATGGATTTCGATTTCACCGCCGTGTTCGCGGATGATGCGACGGACAATCAGTAGTCCAAGTCCGGTGCCGGCGGATTTGGTGGTGCGGTATGGCTCGAACAAGCTGCCCATTTGCTCTGGTGAAATGCCAATTCCGTTGTCGGAAATGGAAATAAGGAAATCAGTTTCCGTGGAACGAGTTTTGATCTCGATCAAGCCGTCATCACCGGAGATGGATTGGTAGGCGTTGCGGAGAAGGTTGTAAAAGACTTGCTGGAATTGATCAGGATCTATGACGGCGTTAGGGAGAGTTTCCGAGAGATTCAGATTTACCGCGATGTTGCGTGAACTGATTTCGGGTTCTAGTAACGTGAGCGTTTGTTTGAGGATTGCATTAATGCTATGCGTTTCACGGCGTGGTGTGGTGGGACGTACCGCGTGGAGAAATTGTTTTAGGATGGTATCGAGTCGTTGAATCTCCTGACGCGCGGTCTGCATGTTTTCCGTTAGGCTCTGGCGGTAAGATGGAGGAAGCTTACGTATTTTGCGCTCGATGAGCTGTAGATGGATATCAAGGGAGTTGAGCGGATTACCAATCTCGTGCGCAACTCCTGCAGCTAACAAGGTCAGCGCATTGAGACGCTCGGACTCGATGTTTTCCTCGGTTTCAGCATGGGTGCTTGTCGTATCACGAATCAACATCACGTGACCGAGTGGAAGCTCGAAATTTTTTGGGTCATCAATGGGAGCGAGGTAGAAGTTGAGACGGCGATGCTCCGGATAGAAGACTTCGATATCGCGCGAGACCGATTGGGTGGTGCCTTTTAAGGAGAGGTTATCGAGTCCGCGGATTTTCGATGAAATGGTCTCGCCAAGCGAGTTTGCGGGATCTAGACCGAAGAACTGGCAGGCGGCGCGATTGAGGAACATGATTTTTCCCTCTGGATCAAGAATGATCAGCCCTTCTTGGAGAGCCTCAAAAACGTTTTCAAGAAAGCCCTTTTCCTGAATCAAACGCGTGACGATTTGCTGGATCTCACCGGGTTCGACGCGGTCGAGGCGAGATACAAGTTTTTCAAGGAATCCAGACTTCACGGCAGGATTGTGGGGAAATGTGGGCGAGATGGCGAATTGAAATTATCAAGGTGATGGAATCGGTAGGGCGGCATCGCCGAGGCAGCCGCGCGAAGCGAGGTGTCAATGTGACAAATAAAGAGGTCAACCACAGATGAACACGGATGAACGCGGATAAGATTGGAAAAGCAAGGGTATGTAAAAATGGGTTGCAGGAGGGGGAGAGTTGCTTGAATGCGGGTGCCTTTGGGCAATGATTCTATTTGAGGCGGTAGGTGATCGGGCTTTTTAAAACACGGAGGAAAGAAGGGAAGAAAGAGGATACAGAGCTTTAGTTTAGTTCTAGTTAACTATTGGAGACTCGTCTCTTCATTGGGATTTAGAGTTTAAAATTTAGAATTTCACTCTCTGTGTTCTCCGTTTTCCTCAGTGCCTTTGACTCAATATTACGGTGGGTTCGTCCATGTTCGCTTCGCTCCCATTGTGGTGAAAATGAACGGATCAGGAAAGAAAATGGGTTGCAGCCGGGCTGAGACTTGGTTGAATGTGGGTGCCTTTTGGCAAATACATATTTTAAGATACGACGATGAATAGAAAACTGAAAATGGGTATGGTAGGTGGTGGACGTGGTGCATTCATTGGTGCGGTGCACCGGATGGCCGCGAATCTGGATGGGAAGATCGAATTGGTGGCAGGTTGTTTTTCGTCAGATCCGGAGAAGTCGAGGCTATCGGGTGAAGATTTCTTTTTATCCCCAAGCCGGGTATACGGGTCATTTGATGAAATGGCTGAGAAAGAAGGCGCTCTTCCAGTAGGTGAGCGCATTGATTTCGTCAGTATCGTGGCGCGCAATGATCTTCATTACAAAGTGGCGAAGAAGTTTTTGGAAAACGGTATCCACGTCATTTGTGAGAAGCCGCTGGCCTTGTCGAAGGCTCAGGGTGAAGAGCTCAAAGCGGTGGTGGAGAAGAGTGGTTTGGTGTTCGCTTTGACTCATAACTACACGGGTTATCCGATGGTGAAAGAAGCCAAAGCCATGGTCACTGAGGGTAAACTTGGTAAAATCCTCAAAATTGTTGCTGAGTATCCTCAAGGTTACGCGATTTCAGCCTACGATGAAGCTGCTTCAGCAGGTGCGCAAATTTCTAACTGGCGGATGGATCCGAGTATCTCGGGTGTTTCTAACTGCATCGGTGATATCGGCACGCATGCGGAAAACCTCGCTCAATACATTTCTGGACTTCGCTTGGAGGCAGTGGCAGCGGATTTGAATACGTTCATTCCTGGACGTGCGTTGGATGATGACGGTTCCATGCTCTGCCGCTACGAGGGTGGTGCGCGGGGTGTGTTATTTGCTTCACAGATTTCCACTGGAGATGAAAACAACCTGAATATCCGGATCTATGGAACCAAAGCATCGATCGAGTGGCATCAGGAGCAGCCAAATGAATTGATCGTGAAATTCTCCGACAAGCCGCGTGAGATCTGGCGTCGGGGTAACAGCTACAACGGAGCGGTAGCTCAGAAATACACGCGTCTTCCGTTTGGTCATCCAGAAGCATTCATCGAGGCATTTGCGAATATCTATCTCGCAGCTGCTGAGGGAATCACGGATGCGATTGAAGGTAAATTCAAAGGCAACGAAGCATACGATTACCCAACCGTTCAAGACGGGGTCGATGGCATGGCGTTTATTGAAGCGGCTGTGAAATCATCCCAGAATAACGGCGCGTGGACAAATCTGTAAAGTAGCGGCGATCTTCGGTCGCCGTCTCTAATTCTTTAAAAAATGGAAGAGGAACCACAATGGGAGAGAAGCGGACATAGCCGGAGGCAAATTGACACAGATGAACGCGGATAATTCGAGTAGACCAGTAATCTACCAATTGTTCGTAAGGACCTTTGGAAACACACGCTCGAACCTAACTCCTAACGGCACTCTGGAGCAAAACGGCTGCGGTAAATTCCGTGACATTGATTCGACGGCTCTATTGTCGATACGTCAGATGGGTTTCAACTATGTCTGGCTAACAGGAGTTATCGAGCAGGCGAGTGGCACTGATTATCCGGGGCGTCCTGCCGATCCGCCGGATATTTTAA
>CAWUUP010000224.1:0-4155 GCA_963925255.1 uncultured Luteolibacter sp. | reverse complement strand
AACACAGTTCCAGATAGGTTTCCACTCATCGCCACATAACCCAGAATCGGCAAACAAGCCCGACACAATCCCATTGGAATCACCGACCAAGCCGCTTTTTTGTGCACGACGCTATATAAAATGATCAGCCCCACCAATACCGCAGCAGCAATAACTGCCATCCATCCGTAAAACGCCGCGATAACCAGCCCGCCGCCCAGTCCTAGAATCACAACTCTGAGATACGATATCGGCGTAAACATCCCACGTGGCAAAGCACGCTCCGGCCGTTTTTCACTATCCCAATCCCTATCCATCCAGTCATTTAGAAAATTGCCTGAAACATAGAATAAAATCGCTGCAATCATCAGCCACCAGGGCCATGCGAAATCTCTGCCGTCATGGATCGATCCCAATAAGACTCCTACCCCGAGGTTGCTCACCACACTCGGAACGTTCGCAATCCTTGCAGTCGCCAACACAGCATAGATTTTACTTTCCGATCTCACAGCACCTAGCCCAACCCAAACACCCGAAAACGCAAGCCTTCGTTCTGGATAAAAAATAAAATGGAGCTTCCAGATCAGCTCACAACTTCTCTCACATTTCTTTTCGAGCTCATGACTCCTAGCTCAGAGATTCCAGTGAAATACCGATTCACTCCCCACGAGTCCAACCCGTAAACCGCTGCGGCGATCCCTAATTTAGAAATATCGATGTATTAGAATACTCAGTCTCGATCCTTGCGCCTATGGGCTGAGTCTCACGCTTAAAAAAAAACCGGCACTATCCTAAAATAATTTCATTCATGTATTCCCTAAGCGCCGCTTAACCAACGCTACGACGTCGCTTATCTCTTCCACCTTCAAAATCAACGCGGTAATCAGATACACCACACCGGCCACACCGATGAGTCCGAAGACTGTTAGTGCTTTTTTCCAAAACACCATATGACTTAGATTACCTAACAAAAGTTGATTTCCATAATAACAAACTGCAGCCATCACCGCCGTCGAGAAACCGATTTTCAAAAATGCAATGATCAGGGCTTTGGTTCCAATATCACCCGCATAGCGCATCATTGCGAAGTAGAGGAAAACGAAATTCAAGCTGGCGACAATGCTGGTTGTTAGAGCAAGTGATTCGTGACCCCATTTAAAAATAAATACAAAGGTGTAGTTACAAACCAAATTGACAACCAAAGCCATCAAACTTGCGATCATTGGGAACCATCGTTTCTCGATCGCATAGAATGCAGGCTGAAGCACTTTCAAACCTGCATAAAATAGCAACCCGTATCCATAAGCCCGCAGAGCTCCTGCTGTTGCTAATCGATCCAAGGAATCGAACTTACCATGTTCGTAAATTAAACTGACAATAGGTTCTGCCAAGAACACCAAACCCACCGTTGCTGGAAATACCAAAAAGGTAACGAGCTTTAATCCCTTGAGCAAAGTAGGAGCAAAGTCTTCCCCTATCCCGTTAACCGCGGCACGAGACATGGCAGGAAGAGTCACAGTCGCCACGGCCACACCGAATACACCGATGGGCAATTGCATCAGGCGGAATGAATAATTCAACCAACTCACCGCGCCAACACCAACGCCATAGGCAAACATGGAGTTTACTAACACATTCACCTGAGTCACCGAAGCAGCGATGATGGCTGGAACCATCAATTGAAGGATCTTTTTAACTCCAGGATCGTTCCATTTAAAACTCGCCGCGAACCGATAGCCTACCGCGCGCAATGACGGAAACTGGCAGACCAACTGCGAGAGTCCACCGATCAGCACACCCCATGAAAATCCGACCAAGCTGCGTGGCCCCCATTCTGGATCCATCCAGTATCCAATCGCGGCACCTCCAATCATCGATCCGATATTAAAGAAGCAAGAAGCCATCGCCGGCATTCCGAATACATCACGCGCATTCAACATGCCCATCACCAGAGCCGATAATGAAACTAGGGCGATAAACGGATACATCACCCTCACCATCTCCACCATCAGAGAAATCTCCTCGATATTATACTTTCGCTCGATTTCTCCGGTTTTAGAAAACGAGGTTAGCAAATCCACAATCCAAGGAGCAAACGCGATCCCCACCAATGACAGCAAACTCATAAATACCGCAGCAAGCGTCATCATTCGGTTCGCCAGAACCCAGGCACTCTCGACTCCATCGGATTTTAGTTTCTTAGAAAACGTCGTCACGAACGCCTGAGAAAGCGCACCTTCCGCGAACAGGTCACGCAGCAAATTCGGCACCCGAAAAGCCAGATAAAAGCAGTCCATCCATCGACTACCGCCGAACAAGCCAGCGAACAACACTTCGCGAACCAACCCAAGCAATCGGCTCAGCATCACTGCCACACTAACTTTCCATGTTGCCTTAACTGACATCCACGCCGTTCATCCACTATGAGCCCTCTATTTGCAATCCCCTTTACGACCAGCCCCACATTCATCACTCTCTAATCTCTCCCTTCTCAGTATTTCAGCATTTACCCCACCATGCCTTCCCGCGGCCGCCATCAATCCACCTCCAAAGAATGCCTGCGTGTCATCGCGAAAATCGAGGCCATGCAGGGCGTGATCGGCGTGATCATCGGCCGATCCTACGGTGGTAAATCTTTAGGTCAGGAAAAATCCACAGGATCGATCCGCATCCAACGCCCCGTCTCTGGTGGATTAAAAGCCGTCACTCAAACTGAGAAAGGCCTGCAGGAACTATTCATCCGCACCGAAGCTGGGAAGGAAGACGAAATAACCAAAGCAATCAACCTGCTCGGCTGATTAGCGCCGTTTCGTGCGACTCGCTCTCGGCGGTCTTTTTTTGTCATCAGATCGGTCGGATTTGTCGTATCTGTCGGATCTTGGTCTCTCCGTCTGCTCAACCTTAGGCGCTTTTTTGGAAACCGTAGAATTTGCTGCGCGTTTTACTCTTAAAATAGAAGCCCCTAACTTATGTCCATTCAGCTCTTCAATCGCTTTTGTCGCCTCATCCAGCTTGGGCATCTCGGCAAAACCGAAACCTTTGGAAAGTCCCGTCTTCTCGTCTTTGACGATCACACAAGAATTCACCCGACCATATTTTCTAAATAAACAAACAATCTCCGGCTGGGTGAGATTGCGATCAATATTACGGATGAGGATTTGCACAGGGTCAGGTTGGTTAAAAAAGATAAGATATCCAGCAATTCAGATCAAATCCAGCTGATTATCACGATACGAAAATAGCATGGCAATCAAGCCAAGAAAAGCGAACCACAGATGAACGTTAATGAACACAGATGGGGGAAAAGATTTCTCATCTTGATCTGCGGTCATCCGCGTTCATCTGTGGTTAAAAACTCTTATACCAGCTGATTATCCACGGCGGATCTTCGAACCCGTGAAAAAGATCGTCATCCGATACACCTTTTTCTCACGCGTGGAGATAATACCGGTATTCAAATCCACTTTCTCTGGGATTTCCACACGATGAATATCTACCATCGCCTGGAATCCACGCTCTGAATACACATCAATCAAAATTGCAACCGCGACCGGATCATGGAAAAGTGGTTCCTCAGTATTCACGGTCGCTCGACCCGTTACCGCGTAGCGCTTGATGACAGGCATCATCTTCTCTTGGATGAAATTCACCACCATTTGAAAGATTTCCGTGTGCTCCACTTGATAGCTATCCAAGCGATTCACCAGTTCTTGGCGAGCCTTGACCACGATCTCATCCGCTAAGGGAATATGCCGCAACGTATCATAAGTCCGCGGATCAAGCTCCAGCGAGCTCTGATACTCTAACTCACGAATGATGTTTTGCTGCACCACATTGATCGGTGCCTGAGCGTTAATGAAATGATAATGGAAAATTTGCTTCAGTGAGACCAACGCATCGTAAGTCTTTTCCTTAAACGTCCGGTAACGGTTCCGCGCTAAATCAGGGTCGAAATCTGTTGTCCGCTCCTCTTCTAACACACCAACACCAGATTGCTTAACCTCGGCATTGTGCTCGAGCGTTTCCTGACCGCGCTTGAGTTGACGCGCGATACTTTCCACCTCATCGACGAAAAGCACCATGATGTGAAACACTGGCTGACGGAAAAAATGAGCTTTAGGTGAATCCGAAAACTCTTTCCGCAAATTCACCATCTCATCGTAAAACATTTTCAAA
>CAWUUP010000223.1:0-6954 GCA_963925255.1 uncultured Luteolibacter sp. | reverse complement strand
GGGGAAGCCGTTGATGGTGAAAACCATGCAGTGATTCACTGCGAGCCAATCTTTAAAGCGCTCCAGTTGATCTCCATCAAGTAGCTCCGCTGCGGCACGGGCTGAGAGTCGTAGGCGGATGGGGTAAGGTCGGTCGGCGGGTTGGTGGCCCGAGGCGAGGAGCTTGTCACGCACCACCAGCACGTGCTTTTCAAGCGCATGTAGAGTTTCCGCCCAAGATTCGGCGGGATGGATATTGGTGCAGTAAGCGAGGTTCATGGGGTAAAGGCTGAAAATCTGAAATAAGAGGTTTAAAACTCAGCGCGAAGCGCAAAAATTTCAGCGTTTCATTTTTTTAGCGTTTCAGCTTTTACTTTGCGTGGCCTTCGCGACTCGGAGCATCATGGCTTCGCCGAAGTTAGGAGCCATGATTTGGATGCCGACGGGGAGTTCTGTGGCTCCATCAAAGGCGGTGGTGCCGCAGGGGACCGATATGGCGGGGATTCCTGCTAGGTTTGCTGCGATGGTGAAAATATCGGCTAGGTAATCTTCCAGAGGGTTTTCAGCGCAGACTCCAATCCGGCGGGCTGGAGTTGGGGTGACGGGGGTAAGGATGGCGTCCACTTTTTCAAACGCTTGATTGAAATCACGGGTAATTAGTTTTCTGACTTTCTGAGCGCGGGTGTAATAGGCGTCGTAATAGCCAGAGGAGAGCACGTAGGTCCCCAAAATGATCCGACGTTTTACCTCAGGGCCAAAGCCTTGTTCGCGGGATTGGTGGTAAACATCAATGATATCCGAAGCGCCGGTGGCGCGCTTTCCATAGCGAATTCCATCGAAACGGGACAGGTTGGACGATGCTTCGGCTGGGGCGATCACGTAGTAGGTGGCGACCACGTGGGAGGTGTATGGCAAAGAAATTTTGATAATCTCAGCTCCTTGACTTTCAAGGTGTTGGATACATTTTTCCACATTTTCTCTAACACCCAGATGGATTCCATCGGTGAAGTATTCAGCTGGAATTCCGAGTCTTAGTCCCTTGACTCCGTCGTTAATTGTTGCCGAATAGTCTGGGACTGGGAGGTCGATGGAAGTAGAGTCTTTGGTGTCATATCCAGCGATCGTTTGAAGTATAAGGGCGGCGTCCTCTACCGACTGGGTAAGGGGTCCGATTTGATCTAGAGATGATGCGAAGGCGACTAAGCCGTAGCGTGAGACTCGTCCGTAACTTGGCTTGAGTCCGACGATTCCGCAATGGGAAGCTGGTTGACGTATTGAACCACCGGTATCTGAACCGAGAGCGGCGTAAGCGGTGAGATCGGCGACCGCAGCGGCCGAGCCTCCGGATGATCCGCCGGCGATTCTATTGTGATCGCGGGGGTTTCGGGTGAGTTGGAGGGCTGAGTTTTCCGTTGCGGAACCCATCGCGAACTCATCCATGTTCATACGTCCAAAAGGAATGGCTCCAGCTTCCTTTAATTTTCTAATGACCGTTGAATCATAAGGAGATACGTATTTATTTACTAAAAAATTAGAACCGCACGTGCACGGCTGACCGAAGGTATTGATGTTGTCTTTGATCGCAATCGGCAGGCCTCCAAGCGGCTTCGAGAGGTCAGCATTGGCGGCGGCGGCTAGAGCTTCCTCGTAGTCGTATGAAACGTACGATTTAGTCTTGGAATCACGCTCCTTGATGGCTGCAGCTAGAGATTCGAGAGCCTGAGTTGGAGTGGTTTGACCAGATAGGAATTGCTGGCGGAGCTGGGTGAGGGTCATGGAAGAGTCGTTAGTGAAAATTGAAGAGTGAAACTTGGTAGCCTCGACGACGTCGGGGAAGAGCGCCGCATGGAATGAAAAGTAAATAATCAGGCGTCGGCGACGACTTTTGGGACGCGGATCTGGTATTGGGCTTGGTCGGGGGCGTTTCTGAGAACCAGCTCGGGATCGAGGCTAGGAATTGGGGTATCATCGCGCATCAGGCCGAGTTTTCCGTGTTCGTCGAGCTCAAGGTCGTCTGGGAGGTCGATGGAAGACAAAGTTTCGACATGTTCAAGGATCGCATCGAGTTGGGACTGGAAGGTAACGATTTCGTCAGGAGTGAGATCGAGACGTGCCAATTTGGCTACGTAGCTGACATCGATGTGTTGCTTGGACATGGGAAGAGTTCTTAGTTCCTGGTTCTTAGTTTCGTAGTCCCGAGCTTGTCGAGGGGTTGGTTCCGAGTTCCTTGAAGAGGATGTGTGCGACATTGGTGGGAAAGGACTCGGGCTGGAAGTCTAAAAATGGGGAAGTGAGTTTCAACGGCTTAGTCTGATGAATTAGCCAAGCGCCGCAGGCTTTGGACTGCTGGGGTCATTCCCAGCTCTTATGATATGCATGGGTTAACGGGGAGATGGGTTATTACCGAAGATCTCCGTTTTAATCATCCACCTTGAAAGCTTCGGATCACAGCAGCAGTCCAAAGCCTGCGGCGGAAGAGATATCCCTATCAGCCCTCAACCGCCGACAAAATATCAGAAACCTCTGCCAGTCTCCCAATTCCTTGGTAACCGCAAGCTAAGTCACCTGTGGCGGGTTGGATGAATTGGCAGCCGTCGGCGATGAGAGTGGCGAGGTTGCGTTGGGTAGCTGGGTGGAGCCACATTTTTCCGTTCATGGCGGGGGCGATGAGGACAGGGGTCTCGCGTGGGAGAGCTAGGTAGACGGAAGTTAAAGGATCAGGGGAAAGACCGTTTGCGAGGAGGCCTAGGGTGTTGGCTGATGCTGGAGCGATGAGTAAAAGATCGGCGGTATCAGCAAGCTCGATGTGGCCGGGTTTCCAGGAGTTCTTTTCGTCTTCCAAGGAAACCAGCACCGGATTGCGGGTGAGAGTCTGAAGGGTGAGCGGGGTGATAAACTCACAGGCAGAGCGGGTCATGACGGCATGCACGTCGTGCTCAGCTTTGACGAGCTGCGAAGCCAGATCGGCGGCTTTGTAAGCAGCGATAGATCCGGTGATGCCGAGGATAATTTTCATGAGGGATAGATTATTTTAACCACAAATTTCACGAATATCATGAATGAAGAAGGAATGATTCAATTTAGAATTAGGTGAATATGTATTTAGAATATGGATTTACAGAATCTTATTCGTGAACATTTGTGTAATTCGTGGTTCAAAAACTATTTACCGCAGCATCGTTGCTGCCTTTTTCAAGGCTTGAGCTAGGGAATCGATGTCTTGCTCGGTGTTGTAGAGTGCGAATGATGCACGGGTGGTTCCGTTGATTCCGAAACGGGCCATGAGCGGTTGGCAGCAATGATGGCCGGTGCGGACGGCGATTCCCATTTGGTCGATCAACGTTCCGAGGTCGTAATGATGGACACCTTCGATGGCAAAAGAGATCGCGCCGATCCGATTGGCTGGGCCGTAGAGGTGGATGCCGGAGATCTCGGAAAGGGCTGCTGCGGCTTGGTGGATTAAGGTCTCCTCGTGTGCTTGGATTTCCGCTAGACCGATGCCATGGACGTAATCGAACGCGGCTGCGAGAGCGATGGCACCTTCGATGTTTGGAGTGCCGGCTTCGTATTTGAATGGGAGGTCGTTGTAGGTGGTTTTTTCAAACGTGACCTCTTTGATCATCTCGCCGCCCCCACGCCATGCTGGGAGAACTTCTAACAAATTTTTCCGACCCCACAACACGCCGATGCCGGTGGGTGCATAAATTTTGTGACCGGAAAAAACAATGAAGTCGGCTCCTAGTTCTTGGACATCAACCGCGATGTGCGGGATAGCCTGTGCGGCATCGATTAATACCGTGGTGCCAAATTTCTTTGCAGAAGCAGTCATTTCACGAACTGGATTGACGGTTCCGAAAGCGTTAGAAATCCAGGTTAAAGCGAGGATTTTGGTTTTAGCTGATAGGAGTTGTTGGAAAACAGCTTGATCGAGAACTCCGTGATCATCGCAGGGAATGACACGCAACACAGCTCCGGTGCGCTGGGCGAGCATTTGCCATGGCACGATGTTCGAATGATGCTCTAGGGCGGAAATGAGAATTTCCTCACCGTTAGAAATCGGTAAAATGTTAGCGACGAGGTTGATGCCATCGGTGCAGCCAGAAGTGAAAATGACTTCGTCGGGTGAACTGGCGTTGATGTATTTCGCTATCGTTTCCCGCGCTTGCTCATGGGCGGCGGTCGCTTCGCGGGCTAGGAGGTGAGTGCCGCGATGGATGTTGGAGTTGATCTTCTCATAATAACGACGAGAGGCATCCAAAACCGCGATGGGCTTTTGGGTGGTGGCGGCGTTGTCGAGATAGACTAATGGACGCCCGTTTACCTGTTCCGAAAGGATAGGGAAATCGGCTTTGAGGGATTGAGAGAGCATGGAGCGGGGAGAAGAGTGGAGATTCAAGAAGAAGAATTTTTTAACCACGAATTTCGCGAATGACTCGAATGGTTCATGGAACGGATGGATCCCAATTCTTTAAATTTTTACTCTTTGATTCGTGTGATCTGTGAAATTCGTGGTTTGAAATCTTATCTTAAGAAAGTTGTTCGACTGCTGCTTCGAGGGATGCTTGGTCTTCAACTGAGATAACTCTCGCATCGGGGGAGATTTTTGCAACTAGTCCGGCGAGGACTTTTCCGGGGCCGATTTCGATGAACTCGGTGTGACCTGCGGCGACGAGATATTGGATGGATTCGATCCAACGGACGGAGCCAGTTACTTGGGAGGTGAGGGTGGAGCGGATTTCTTCGGGGGATGCTACTGGGGCAGCGGTGAAGTTCGCGATTACGGGAATGTGTGGGGAAACGATGTTGGTGGAAGCAAGTTCAACAGCGAGTTTTTCCTGAGCGGTTGCCATCAGGGATGAATGGTAAGCACCTGCGACATTGAGTTTGATCGCACGGCGGATGCCGAAATCTTTCGCCTTGGCTACGGCGTCATCAATTCCGGCGCTTGAGCCAGAAATGACGATTTGGCCGGGAGCGTTGAGGTTTGCGACATCGACCCCGGTGGCTTTTGCGAGTTCGCGGATCTTTTCCTCTTCGCCACCAATCAGGGCAGCCATTGCGCCATCGGTGGCGTTGCAGGCTTCTTCCATGAACGTTCCGCGACGAGAAACGAGGTGCAGCCCGTCTTCGAAGGAAAACGTGCCGGCGGCAGAGTGTGCGGTAAATTCACCCAGCGAGAGGCCCGCAGCGGCGACGGGATTAAAATTTGGGAGTCTGGATTTTAAGATAGCGAGACCGATCAAACCATGAAGGTAAAGGGCTGGTTGGCACTTGGAGGTTGCGGTGAGGGTTTCCTCAGGACCATTGAACATGATATCGGTAAGAGAGTAGCCAAGTGCTGCATCGGCTTTGTCTGCAAGATCGCGAGCGACGCTGGAGGACTCGATCCAATCGCGAGCCATACCGATTTTTTGAGCGCCTTGTCCGGAGAAGAGGATAACGGGTGAAGTCATGGCGGGCTTTTTAAACAGATGAATTCGCCTTGGCTAGTCTTTCGATGATCTTAAGTGGTTGAGAGATGGGTTCGGGCCAAGATGACAATGAGAAGACGGAGAAAATGGACTAGAGGGAGGATTTTGGGGTTATGAAATAATCTCATTTTTTAGCTAGCTAGAAAATCCTTTAGGGATTTCAGACATTATGACGGCATCGAGGTGCAGAGCGACGACTACCCCGTTATATGTGATCAATAAAATCAGCACCCCCAAAGGGTGTGCCAGACACAATGTATCTAATATAAAGTGGGGATTCTAATTTCTTTAATCCCACTGGGATCAGGTGCAATATGTGAGATATGCCAAGTGTTACCGTGAAACAAATGAGAGAGATCGAGCAACGAGCTATGCTTTCTGGGATTCCTGAGGCTGAGCTGATGGAATGCGCGGGAGTGGCGTTGGGTCGTGCGATCGGTTTCCAATATCAGAAAGTTGGGACGGCAGTGGCTTATGTGGGAAAAGGGCATAACGGTGGCGATGGGTTAGTTGCCTTGCGGGTGTTGCAAGAAGAGTTCGGTTGGGAGGTTGGAGTGAGGTCAGGTTTTAAAATCGATGAATGGGCGGAGCTGACACGGGCGCAATGGGATGAGCTGGGTTTGGATGGTTTGTTGGAGGAGGGGTTTGAGAAACAGGTTTTCGCTCCGCTATTACTGATCGATGGATTACTCGGGATCGGCGCGAACGGTCCGCTGCGGAATTCCTTGTTAGAAACGGCGGGGGAAATGAATCGGCTGAGAAATGAATACGGCGCGACGGTTCTTGCGGTGGATCTGCCTTCAGGGGTCGATCCCGAAACTGGTGAGATTTTTCCCAGAGCTGTGGTAGCGGATCGGACGATGATGATCGCTGCGGCGAAGAGTGGATTGCTTCTTGCTCGTGCCGCGAACGCGACGGGTCAGCTAGCTTTGGTAACCGTCGATGCTTTGAGTGCCGACGACGCAGGTGGGATGGATTTGATCTGTCCGCAAACGATGAGTTTTGGAAAATCCCCGAGACCGTTTGATTTTCACAAAGGCAAGGCAGGCCGCGTGGGGATAGTGGCGGGATCGCTTTCGTTTAGCGGTGCGGCTTTGCTTGCAGTGCTTGGGGCGATTCGTGCGGGTGCGGGTTTGGTGACTTTGTATGCGCGGCCGGAAGTGGCTGAAGCGATACGCTCGCGTCTGCCTTACGAAGCGATGCTGAAGCTCAATGAGAACCCTGCAGAATTGTTAGGGGAGTATTTGGATGCGATCGTCGTTGGGCCTGGACTGGGTGAGATGTCTGACGTTTTCGCGAATGAATTGGCTGAGTTGATTGCTCAAACCAAAGTGCCGATGGTGATCGATGCGGATGGGCTGAATTTCATGGCTGAACGGGGTTTGAAATCGAACTCACATCACATTCTAACACCTCACCCCGGTGAGTTCGCGCGCTTGGCTCCGGAGTTGATGGATCTGAATCGCGAAGAAGCGGCGAAAACCTTTATTGAGAAAAATGATGC
>CAWUUP010000222.1:0-7367 GCA_963925255.1 uncultured Luteolibacter sp. | reverse complement strand
CAAGCCCACGGCGGCAAGGGCGGCCTGAATGGATGGATACTTACTCCGGTGTATCTGGAAAAAGCAGTTGGATGTATCATGGATCGCACCTTCAGCGACCAAGCACCCATCACAGTCGCACTCAACTGGTTCGCGGTGCGTCGTGTCATCCGGCCAATGGGCATGCGTGTTCTCTGCGCAGATAAGATTTACGATATTAATGGCTTAGACTGTTTGCTGCGGTTCGCCCTCGCATGGACCTCTATACCCGAACTCAATGGCTTCATCCTCATCGCCAGGTTACGGATAGATAGGCGTGAGCTTCTGTCAATTGATTCGGTGACGATGCAGTAATATTTTACCGCGCTCAGTTTCCCACGCCGGCACCTGAGTGAGAAAATTTGGAAATATGGGATTCAAGTCGTAATTGCGGTGAAATACCCGTGTTGTCGAGCCTGACATCGGTGGAACGATCCAGCTCCAATCTGCATTCACCTGTCTGCCGGCTGTTTCCTCGTTCTTGCAAAATCGGATGAATTCATTTGATGCTTGGTGGTGGTCAACCAACTGGACCCCATCTGACATAAAAGAATGTATCACAGCCTCGTTCAGGACCAACAGCGCGTGGTCACGCCACAGACTGCCACGACCAAGCGTTTCCAACCCGAGTTTTTCTGCGATGATTGGCAATTGATTGTAGCGGTAGGTATCAGCCAAATTGCGAGCGCCGATTTCAGTTCCCATATACCATCCGTTGAACGGGGCGCAGGGATAAGCCTCATTTCCGGTTGCGAAAATTTGATCGGAAATAACAGGCACCGCATACCAGCGCAGACCCAGTGCTTCTAACCACGAGTGCGCCGGATGACGGAGAGTTACCTCCAAAACCGCGCTCTGGGGGAGCTTATACATTCCAAGCTTCTCGCCGCATTGGATGATGAGTGGTAACAAATCAAAGCGCCCGGGCTCTGATGGCGCCTTCCAGCCAAGTGCAAGCGCGACTTTTGTCAGCGCTAGATTCATCGGATCGCCAAGGATCGTGCCGTCGGCGCTCTCATAAGCGGCGTAGCGGATCAACTGGTGGTTCCAAATGCGAATCTCATGTTCAGATGATTTCCATGGAGAGAAAACCGTCATGGTAGGGATGATGCGACCGCCGTTTGTTGCAGTTTCGAGATGCTGCACGAGAGCTTCAAAGATTTGGCTAGGATCGTCGAGAGAACGCTCATCCCGGACCTGTAGGGATTTCCAATGCAGACGCCCGATACAGCGGACCGAGTTTCTCCAAGCAAGACGTGCAGTGTCTTGCAGGGAACTGGGATTTGTGACAGGGCTACATAACAACTCAGCCTGCTTAGCGAGATCCCAATCTACAGCATAGCTTCCCGGAATCACCCCAGAGCCACCTGTGTAAGGACATTGCGCAATCGGTCCTTCCTGAGCTGCTCCCGTATCTGACTTTGCCGCAATACCCGAAGCAATCATTTCAATTTTATTATTCATGTGCCTTGTTCTTCGCGCAAGGGAAAGATGCGACAAAAATACTAGGAATTTGCTTTTGCGCCTACCTTGGCGAAGCTCCATACACTTTGCATATCATTCGCGCCGACTTGAACCCGCCTTTCTATCTTTTTCTTTCGGTAAGGATCTCTAGCAAAGGATCTGATCCGAGCGAAGAAATCAATAAACTGCCGGATCACTGAATCCGCCGGAACCGGCGGGCTCTGCCACTCCAACTCCCTCATCGCGTGCGATGTAACCTGCTGCGACTCCTGCTGCGCCAATCGCTAGCGGCACGCAGGAGTTCATCGCTATCACGATGGTGAAACCTACCAAAAAGAATTTAAGAGCTGATTTTCTCATGAAACAAATAAGGAGGTAGGTGGTTTGAGGATTTAGTGCGTTTTATGAACTGGATTGCTAACACGATAGCCTTCGTCGTGAGCAATGTAGCCTGCTGTAGCTCCTGCGGCAAGCGGTATACAAGAAGATGCACCAAGGATTGTAATGGCACAAAGACCAAAAAGAAGAGCCCGATTGAACATGAGGTAATTTTTCATAAGTAATATATGTTACCATTTGTCCTTTTGGACTCAATAGGTAGTTACCCTCCCAGCGCTGCGGTGATGGCGTCACCCAACTCTTTGCTATCAGGTTTAGTGGCAGATTCAAAGCGAGCCAGGGGCTTACCATCTTTACCGATCAAGATTTTTCCGAAATTCCATTTCACATCTCCAGGAAACGCGCCGCCTTCACCCGTCAGGGCTCTGTAAAGCGGATGTTGATCTTTCCCCTTCACATCGATTTTATCCATGATCGGGAATGTTACGTTAAACTTCGTGGAGCAAAACTCTTGAATCTCCTCGATCGTTCCGGGCTCTTGTCCGCCGAAATTGTTACAAGGAAACCCAATGATAACTAAACCTTTGCCTTGATTGTCTTCATAGAGTTTTTGAAGTCCGCTGTATTGCTTTGTGTAGCCGCATTTTGAAGCGACATTTACCAGCAACACCACTTTCCCTGAATAGGCTGAAAGGCTGGTTTCCTTGCCTTCTGCCGTCTTGAACGGAATTTTAGGAATATCCATCGCAAAAGCTGAAGCGGTTAAAACAATACTGGGGATCAAAATTCGCATGAGCATAGAATAGACTAGTTCGATTTATTTTTCCTCACGCAATCGCAATCAATCTTTGGCGATACCATTGAATTTCTCGTCGATGTAACTCAATACGAGCGCCTCAATGGATTTGTCTTTCAAGCGCTCGACAACTTCTACAGAGAAACCCCGTGCGATGAGTTGGCGAGCGCGCACTGGATCGATACCGCGTGCTTGCAGATAGAAAATTTCTTCGTCAGAAATCTGAGAAGACGTGGAGCCGTGTGAGCACTTGACTTGGTCCGCATTGATTTCGAGTCCGGGCATGGAGTTTGCTTCACAGTCATCAGTCATCAAAAGATTGCGACAGGTTTGATAGGCATCGGTGTGGTGTGCTTTTTCATCTACGGAAATCAACCCGGAGAAAACCGTTTTGGAATGACCGTAGAGTGTGTTTTTATAAAGCAAATCGGAGTAAGCGCCTTCCGAAACATGATGCTGGAACGTGCGCTGATCGTATTCTTGCTCACGGTCAGGGATCGAAACGCTGAGCATATCGGAATGAGCTCCAGGACCTTCAAGACGAGATAATGATTCGTTGCGTGCCCATGCCGCACCTGTATTGAGAACAAAACCTTTAGCCCGCGCGTCGCGAGCGGTTGAAGTTTCGTTGATTGAAATGATACGGCTAACCTCGTTGAGATCTTGGATCGCCACGTAATCAAGGCTGGAGTTTTGACCTGCAGAGAGATCATTGAAAGCAATCACCAGGCCTGCGGTTTCACTATCAACGGAATGGAAAATATCCACGACGCGAACCTGTGATGAATTTCCGGTCACGACCAGCGTGTGAGGAAAAATAGTCACTCCTCCAGAAATCCAATGATGCACTTCGATCGCGCCTTCGACGATTTGATTTTCAGGCACGTGCACAAACAAACCGTTCTTAACAGATGCTTCGTGAAGAGCTGCGTATTTTGCGGAGCCGAGACGAGTCTCCTGCTTCATGAAATGCTTTTCAACGAGATCGGAATGTTTTTCTAACGCCTCCACTAACGGCAGACAGATGATAGAATCTGCGAGAGAGCTTTCAGCAGAAATGAGATCATCATTTAGAAAAACATATTTTGCCGTAGGACTCTCGAGTCCAATTGATCGCGAAATCAGATTCGTTGGATCGGCAGGCAAAGCTTTGCCAGATAGGTTTTCGAAATTGAGCTGCTTGATGTTAGCGAAGCGCCATTGTTCATCGCCACGTTTAGGTGTGGGGGTGGATTCGTAGCGTTTTTGAGCAGCTAGCTGGCGGGCTTGAAGCCAAGCGGGTAGAGTAGTGGTGGAACTCATGGAGAATATTTTCAGCGTTTCAGATTTTCAGCATTTACCCAACACTGCCTTCCATCTCGAGATCGATGAGGCGTTTTAATTCAACCGAATACTCCATAGGGAACTCACGGACGAGGTCGTTGATGAACCCGTTAACTGCCAGTGACATCGCCTGGCCTTGGTCGAGTCCACGCTGTTGCATGTAGAACAACATTTCCTCGGACACTTGAGAGACCGAAGCTTCGTGCTGAGTTGCGTGGCGGTTACCTTTCACCGTGATCGCCGGATAGGTGTCGGTGCGGGAATTGCTATTGATCAACAACGCATCGCACTCCGTGTTATTTTTGCATCCTTTGAGATGTTTCGGGATGTGGACTTGGCCACGATACGTCGATCGACCTTGGCCGACTGAGATCGATTTCGATACTACGTTCGAAGTGGTGTTGTTCGCGGCGTGAATCATTTTCGCACCGGTGTCTTGGTGTTGGCCGGTGTTCGCAAGCGCGATGGAAATGACTTCACCCCTTGCGCGTTCGCCTTTCATGATCACTCCTGGATATTTCATCGTGAGGCGTGAACCGATGTTGCAATCGATCCAACGAACCTCTGCGTCTTCCATGGCGAGGCCACGCTTGGTCACGAGATTGAAAACATTGGATGACCAGTTCTGAACCGTGACGTATTGAATTTTCGCTCCTTTTAAAGCAACCAATTCGACAACGGCGGAGTGAAGTGTCGCGGTCTCAAATTTCGGTGCGGTGCAACCTTCCATATACATCACTTCTGAGCCTTCATCGGCGATGATGAGCGTGCGCTCAAATTGACCGAAGGATTCCGAGTTGATCCGGAAGTAGGCTTGCAGTGGTTGTTTGAGCTTCACGCCTTTCGGGATGTAAATGAACGAACCACCGGAGAACACCGCGCTGTTGAGAGCTGAGAATTTGTTATCACCTGTCGGGATGACTTTTCCGAACCATGGACGGAAAATCTCCTCGTGCTCTTTGAGACCTTCCGCAGACGTAACGAAGATGACTCCTTGTTTGGTCAGTTCCTCTTTCATGTTCGAGTAAGCAGCCTCGGAGTCGTATTGGGCTTCCACGCCAGCCAAGAACGCACGCTCTTGCTGGGGAATTCCCAGGCGCTCGAAGGTCTCCAAAATTTCTGCAGGAACTTCGTCCCATGTCCGTTTCGGTTTTTCGCCATCCGAGAGGTAGTAACGGATTTTATCGAAGTGAATATTATTCAAATCCTCCGTCGCCCAGTTGGTCGGCATCGGTTTGCTTTCGAATACAGCAAGTGCTTTGTGACGGAATTCGCGAACCCAATCTGGATCTTGTTTTACATCGCAAATGTAATCGACCGTCTTGGAGGAAAGCCCCCAGCCCGCATCGAATTTGTTCCGCTCTGGAAAAGTGAAGTCGCCCTTGGTGCGGTCGACATTGATCGCATCATGGGTTTCCTCATCGAGGACGGCGGAGGCTGTTTCTTGGTATGACATGGGAAAATATAGAAAGGTTTACTGAAGCTCAGGCATTCACGCGAGGGCAGGTTCTTTAAGGAAATCGTAGCCCTTTTCTTCGAGCTCTAATGCAAGTTCTGGACCGCCGGATTTTACGATGCGACCTTCTGACATGACGTGCACATGGTCAGGTTTGATATAATCTAACAAGCGCTGGTAGTGAGTGATGAGCAACATGCCGCGTTCTGGTGAACGCATTGCATTGACGCCTTTTGCGACGATTTTCAAAGCATCGATATCGAGACCGGAATCGGTTTCATCGAGGATGCAATATTTTGGTGAGAGCATCATCATTTGAAGGATCTCGTTGCGCTTTTTCTCACCACCTGAGAAACCTTCGTTCACTGCGCGTCCGGTGAATTTACGATCCATCTCTAGCAGATCCATTTTCTCGTAGAGGGATTTATAATAGGCAACGGCGTCGATTTCCTCGCCTTTAGGTAAACGCGCCTGAAGCGCCGCGCGGATGAAGTTCGCATTAGAAACTCCGGGAACTTCGTTTGGATACTGGAAGGCTAAGAAAATGCCTGCACGTGAGCGCTTATCGATCGACATTTCTGAGATATCCACTCCGTCAAGGAGGATGCTCCCGGCAGTTGGGATGTAGGATTCATGCCCAGAAATGACTTTCGAAAGCGTGGATTTACCGGATCCGTTCGGTCCCATGATGGCATGGATTTCACCGGCTGGTATTTCTAGGCTTACGCCTTTGAGAATCTCAGTGCCGTTTTCGAGAGTTGCGTGGAGGTTATTGATTTGGAGGCTCATTTGTTGGAAAAATCTAAATTTTAAGTTTTAAACTCGAATTATGATGCGGCGAGTTGGCCGCGCAGGGTGATTTCGATGTCCTTGATCACTGTGTTAGGTGGGAGATCGAGAATGTCGGTGAGGTTAATACCGGGCTTGAATTTCACGTCATGAATCGTTCCGGTGGTTTCATCGTGAAAGTGGCCGTGCTCATCGAGATTCGGGCAGTAGCGGGATGGTTCGCGGTCAAAGTTCACCTGGCGGATGATTTTGTGCTGCACCAGCGCCTCAAGGCAGTTGTAGACCGTCGCTAGTGAGACATTCGGAAGAGCTTCCTTAATTCTCATGAAAACCTCATTTGCGGTCGGGTGTGTGCGTTCTCCCATTAGAAAACGATAGACTTCTTGGCGCTGCCGAGTCATGCGAAGGCCGTTGATCTCCTCCGGAATTGCCGTTTGTCGATTTTGTAAGCCGTTAGTTGTCATTCCAGCAACAAATTAGAATCATTCTTAATAGTATCAAGAACTATTCTTATTATATTTACGGAATCATTCTTAATAAACCGCAAATGCCCCTTCATTTAGGATTAAATCAGTCTTATTTAGAAAGTTTTAAAAAAAGACTCAAAAAATCCTTGCAAGGCGGTTCGATTCATGGTCGATTCCGCGCCCGCTCCAATAGCGGACAACAACTTTTCCCTAAACGGCCATGGCCTACGCAGTAATCAAAACAGGCGGTAAACAATACCGCGTCAAACAAGGTGACAAGCTCGACGTCGAGAAACTCGAAGCAGCTGTCGATTCAGAAATCACATTTAGCGAAGTTCTACTTCGTGGCGAAGGTGATAGCGTGACAATCGGTACTCCATTCATCGTGGGTGGCATCGTCACAGCAAAGGTGATTGATCAGTTCCGTGGCCCTAAAGGTGTCGCCTTCAAATTCAAACGCCGCAAAGGTTTCCACAAAACCATTGGTTTCCGCCGCCACATGACCAAATTGGAGATTACCTCCATTGGCTAATTCCCTAATTTCAACCAACCTACTCTCATGGCCCATAAAAAAGGACAAGGATCCGTCAAAAACGGACGTGACTCACGCAGCAAGCGCCTCGGCGTGAAAAAATTCGGCGGACAAGCCGTTATCGCTGGTAACATCATCATTCGTCAGCGCGGCACCAAGGTGCATCCGGGTGTGGGTGTTGGC
>CAWUUP010000221.1:0-7729 GCA_963925255.1 uncultured Luteolibacter sp. | reverse complement strand
AGACAATATAATCAGAGTCCTGTATCCAGAATACCTTCAACGGAAGCGTGAGATTGATGGTTTGAAAGCCAGTGGTTATGGAAATAAACACCCCACGATTCTCTCAAATCAGCAGGTGATCGATTCGATGCATGCACAGTTAATGGAAGGGGTATTGAATCTTCGGACTCGCTTGCAAGGCCAACTTGATTTGCTCAAGGAGCGTTTAGCTAACGCAGAGTTAAGGAAGGACGACACCAAGAAAGAGGCTCTTGAGCGCAGTATTGACACCCGAGAATATCAAGAGGCAAAAAGGAATTTTGAGCAGAAGCAAACTGTGTTAGATGCAATGAAGCTTAAACTAACCAGTGCAGAAATTGATAAAAATATGACCGAGCCATCGATCGCGGTTCATAATTATCCGGTTTTAGCTGAATCCCCAGCTAGTCCTAATGTGAGTCTCAACCTTGTATTGGGTTTGGTGGTAGGGCTCGTATTTGGTATAGGTATCGCGTTTACCTTAGAATACATTGACACCTCGGTGAAGACTTTGGAAGACGTAGAGCGTTATCTTCAAGTTCCAGTTTTGGCAGTGATTCCCAAAGACGTTGGAATTCTATTTAAACAGCATGGAATGACCCCCGATGCAGAGGCTTATCGTATTCTCAGAACAAATATCGAATTCAATCGCAAGAATCCTGAAGACAATGCCATCACGGTGGTTTCTGGTGCAGCGAGTGAAGGTAAATCGACGACTCTTGTAAACCTTGCTTACATCTGTGCTCAAGGTGGATACACAACCTTGATGATTGATGCCGACCTTAGACGGCCACGTTTACATACATTCTTTGAAATTAACAACTCCATCGGTTTGACTAATTATCTTACTGCTGAGTTGATGCTAGAGGATGTGATTCTCCAATGTCCGGTAGATAATCTCTATTTGATGCCTTCAGGGATTTTACCAGCAGATGCGGCGGGTATCCTAAACTCACGCCGCATGTCTGAGATGATTCAAGATGTGAAGCGCCGCTTCGATCTTATATTGGTAGATAGTCCTCCAATCATTGGTGTGAGTGATGCTTCCGTTTTGGCTAGCGAGGTGGATTTAACCATGATCGTCGTCCAACACCGTCGACTTCCTCGAAAAATGCTCATGCGGGTAAAACAAGCTGTGGAGAATGTCGGAGGACATATCATTGGTGTCGTTCTCAACAACGTAGATATTCGCAGTGATAGCCAGTATCAATACTACACGAGTTACTATACCTATTATGCTCCAAGCGAGACGCAATTTGAGGGAGCAACGACACCAAAACCCCCAGTAGATAATGTTGCGACCCCGCCAAGTGAATCAAAAGATTCCGACTTGTATTAAGGTTTATTAAGCTTATTATAATTAAAGATTATAATCTAAAGCCTATCACTCATATGAAATCGATTTTCCATGTCCTATTTGTTTTTTTAATTGCTATGACTCCCGTGATGTCTCAGATCGAACCGGGCATGGCAGTACAAATCAACATTATGGGTGTGCCTCTTGAGGAAAAGGGTAAAGTAGATTCTATGTATCCAGTTTCTAGTAATGGAATGGTGAATTTACCTTACATAGGAATGTTGAGAGCTGCAGGCCTAGCTCCTGAAACTTTGGCCTCCAATATTCAAGAAGCTTACAAGGCAGCGGAAATTTACACCAGCCCGACTATTCAAGTCATAGCAACAACTGATGGAGGTGGTGTGAAAGAAGAATTAGTGGTCATTGGTGGTCAGGTTCGCCGTCCCGGCCCAGTTAAGTGTAACAATAGCCTCACGATTTATCAGGCCATCCAAAATGCGGGAGGACCGACAGAATTTGGCAGTATGAGACGGGTGACTTTGTTTCGTGCAGGTAAGCCTAAGACGTATGATGTGACGGATCCGCAGTTTATGAAAATTCGCGTGTATCCTGATGATACAGTTGTGGTTCCTGAGAAAGACTTATTAGGTCGCTAATTTAAACATTTTAGAGCTTTGATGAATATAAAGAGCAATTGCCTTTTATGTTCCTTGATACTGGCTGTTTTCTCTTTTGCGGAGCAAGTTCCGAAGCAATTGCTTGATGGACTTTCATCGGAGCAATTCAAGATACGTGAGACATCAGAGACCGAGCTTGAAAAATGGACGAATGAAAAAGGTTTGGTTGGGATAAAGGCGATTTGCAAAGTTCAGCAGGAATCTGATGACCCAGAAGTCAGATTTAGATGTCTCCGAGTGCTACGATCACAAAGTGACAAAGACTATTTGAAAGATGGCCAAGGATACCTTGGGGTGCAATTGTGGGAGGAGATGCTTGATTTACCGGGTGATAAAAAGCCAAGATTTTGTCTTAGGATTACTTTTGTCATACCAGGTAGTCAGGCAGAGATTGCGGGAATCAAGGTGGGTGATATTATTGCCTCATTGGACGGTACAAAGTGGTATGAACGCGGAGCCATAGAGCAATTAATCCAAACTGTTGCCTCATATAAGCCGCTGAGAAAAGTGGTTTTCGAGATCAAACGTCCTGATGAGGCTGTGCTGATAGAAGTTCCAGTGATTCTCGGAAAACGCCCCGTTAAAGATTTGAGAGCAATGTATGACTCTGATCTAGAAAAATTAGAAAAAGAGGCGAGAGATAAGCATTTTGACGAGTGGTTAAAAAAGCAAAAAGCGTCACACTGAAGTCATAGCGGCTTAGGTCGATTAGGGTTGAGAAATGGAGTGCTGACAGATTTCTCGTTATTTTCCGACATATACTTGATCAGGAACCGAGCGGCTATTTCACCGAATTCTCCGTGAGTTTCAGGCGCCTTGGTTATGTAGTCGTCAGTAGGAGCCGCCAACGCTAATCCGTCGGAGATGAGGAGCAAAGTCAAAGTGTTCATTAGCTGATGAGGCGTTTTTATCTTAAAATTCACAGCTGTGATATTTGTGATATAATTTGGCATCAACCTAGAGAGCGTTTTGGCATGATTCATCCCGAAATAATTAAGATCACTCCCTTGTTATTCCCAGATTTATGGATAGATTCTGTAATATTGAACTTATCTAGAATGCTTGTTACGGGCTCGTTCTTACTCTGCTCCTTGTCACATGGTGAGCTGGCTACTGAGTTGTTGGCTAAAGGTTTTGAACGACCTGTTTGGGCGGGTGCTCCGCGTTCGGTGAAAGACAAGCTATGGGTGATGGAGCAGGCAGGAACGGTTTGGATTGTTGATCTAAAAACTGGGAAGCGTGCAGAAAAGCCGTTTTTAAAAATTGATGATAAGGTTACGCGCAAAAGCAATGAGCAAGGTCTTCTTGGCTTGGCCTTCGCACCGGATTTTGAAAAGTCGGGACGATATTATGTGAATTACAATAGAAAGGATGGCGATAGTATGGTGGTGCGTTTTGTGTCCAAAGATAAGCTAACGACACATCCTTCGTCGGCTGTAACCATTCTTGAATACGATCAACCTTTCGGTAATCACAACGGGGGTTGGTTAGACTTCGGTCCAGATGGATTTCTCTATATTGCTACTGGTGATGGTGGTGCGAGAAATGACCCCAATAATAACGCACAAAGTAAAGAATCCTTGTTGGGTAAATTACTGTGTTTGGATGTATCTGGTGAAAAAGGTTATAAGATTCCAGATCACAATCCTTATCAGAATCAAAAAGGACAGAAATCTGAAATCCTTGCCATCGGGCTGCGTAATCCGTGGCGTTGCTCATTTGATCGTAAGACCGGAGACTTCTGGATTGGCGATGTGGGTCAGAATGCTCGGGAAGAAATCAATGTGGTGAGTTCAAAAGATATTTCTGGAAAAAACTTTGGTTGGAGACTGCGTGAAGGAGATATCAAAACCCCAGAGGAATCTGCGGGTGGTGATGTGCCAAAAAATTACCATGAACCCGTTTACGTTTATAAACATGGTAGCGGTCCGATTGAAGGTATGTCCGTGACGGGAGGCTATGTTTACCGCGGATCAAATATTCCTGAATTGGAGGGGCGCTATATCTTTGCCGATTATCAAAATCCGCGGATCTGGTCCTTTGTCTGGAAGAATGGTAAGGCAGAGAACCTTAAAGATCATACATCCGAGCTTCAACCAAAGGGAAGACGCATTAATTTGATTCCGGCTTTTGCAGAGGATGCGCTTGGTGAGCTCTATATCGTGGATCACTCAGGAGCTGTTTATCGCATCGTCGGGAAGTGAGCAATTTATTCTCAGGCACTAGGTGCTTGAGGGGTATCATTAAACTGAATCAGCCCACGGAGATTTTGATGCTCTTGGATGAGATTGGGATCTTCTTGGAAAACTTGGTCAGCCAGTGATCGTGCTTCACGGATGAGTTGTGTATCGGTGATGAAATCAGCGAAGCGTAGGTCGGTCAGGCCAGACTGCGCAGTTCCAAGAACATCACCTGGGCCGCGGAGTTCGAGGTCGGCTTCTGCGATTTCGAAGCCGTCGTTGGTTTTTTCTAACACTGCGAGTTTCTCGATTGCTTCTGGGAGTTTGGAATCTGTGAGGAGGATGCAGTAGGATTTATGGCTACCGCGTCCGATGCGTCCGCGGAGCTGGTGGAGTTGAGCGAGTCCAAAGCGCTCAGCATGATGTAGGATCATGAGATTGGCATTAGGGACATCAACTCCGACTTCGATCACGGTGGTGGAGACCAGAGCTTGGGTTTTTCCACTGCGGAAATCTTCCATGGCTGCGTCCTTTTCCTCGGGGCGTAATTTTCCATGGATGAGACCGACGTTTTTCGCTCCGAGACGCTTCTGCCAAGCTGCAAAAGCGGAGTTGGCGGACTCGGCTTTGATAGACTCGCTTTCCTCGACGAGAGGATAAACGAGATAAGCTTGACGACCCTCTGCCAGCTGAGCTTTCACGAAGTCGGTTATATCTTTTTGTTTCGGTTTGTTTCGTAGGGCGGTTATGATTTTTCCGCGACCCGCAGGTTTTTCATCGAGTAATGAGACATCGAGATCTCCGTAGATCGTCATGGTTAATGTGCGGGGAATGGGTGTGGCGGTCATGACGAGGACATCGGGAAGAGTGCCGTGTCTGATGAGGGCGGCGCGTTGGACGACACCAAATTTGTGTTGTTCATCAATGACGACAAGACCGAGGTCGTTGAATAGATCGGGATCGTAAAGTAGGGCGTGGGTGCCGATAAAAATGGTTGGGGCGTGGGGCTCGGCGATGGTGGACTCGTGTTTGTTCGCGGTGCGGAGAACGAGTCTGACCTCGAGAGATTCGAGCCATTTTCGAAAAGTGAGGTAATGTTGTTCGGCAAGAATCTGGGTCGGAGCCATCAGCGCGGCATCGGCTCCGGAATCGATAGCGAGCAACATAGCCGCCATAGCGACAAATGTTTTTCCAGCGCCGACATCGCCTTGGAGTAGGCGGTTCATCGGGCGTGGCTCACGCATGTCGGCTATGATTTCTTTGATCGAGCGTTTTTGGGCGTTGGTAAGATCAAAAGGGAGGCTGGAGTAGAAGGCTTTGAGCAGGGTGGTTTTTTTGCCGAGAACGCGACCTTGGTGGGAACGGTAGCGGTTGCGTTGCCAGACGACATTGAGCTGAAGGGTGAAAAACGCTTCGAGTGCGAAGCGACGTCGCGCGGTTTTTCCGGTTTCAGCGGTAGTCGGGAAATGGGTTTCTTTTAAATCTGCTTTCCGATCCGATTGACTGACAGGAAAAGGAAAATCATCGGCATGAGTGAGCGATTCAGATAGCGAGTGAATCATCTCACGGAGGCGGCGTTGATTGATGCCGGAGATATTTTTATAGATTGGGACGATTCGGTTGAGATGGATCGTCTCGGTTTCTGCGTTGTCATCAATGACTTCGATTTCTGGATGATCGATTATGAGACGCCCTGCTTGCTCTTTGACTTTTCCGTAAGCGATGACTTGTTGGCCAGCAGCGATCAATTTTGACATGAATGGCATGTTAAACCAACGGCACGTCACTTTTCCGGATCCAAAAACGCTTCCCGCGCCGTCCATGATAACGGCTTCGTAAAATCGCGTTTTGCCAAAACCCTTATGTCCGGCATCGATTACGCCACCGGTCAGACAGACGGCTTTAGCGGTGGCTTGGTTGGGAAATCGATCGAACTGGCGTCGGTCTTCGTAGCGTTTTGGGAAATATTCCAATAGTTCAGCAACCGTTGAAATTCCAGCAGCGGCAAATGCCTGGATTTCTTTCGACGAGAGTATGGGCAGAGAGGAGAGTTCGGTATGCCCAGTAGTCACGGAGAAGAAAATCAAATTTCAGGATGAAAACATCAAGCAAGATCAAACTCTAAATCCCAATGAAGAGAAGAATGGGCGATTTAGTCGATTATTGCTTCGTGCGGCGTCATCGGATGTATCGGGTCAGGCGGAAGTTCACCACTACGGAAAAACCCTAAAGACTTGCGGGATTTGGGAAGGTGGATAGGTTTCTGATTATTCGCTGAATTCATATGACCACTCTCCAAACTATTCTCAATGTCGCTCTGCTGGTTTTCGTGGTGGTGATGCTTTTCAATATCATCATTTTTGTGCATGAACTGGGGCATTTCTTGGCGGGAAAATGGCGTGGATTACAGATCGATCGTTTTCAAATCTGGTTTGGAAAGCCGATTTGGAAAAAGGAATATAAGGGCGTGCAATACGGTCTTGGATGGATTCCAGCGGGTGGTTTTGTAGCATTGCCGCAGATGGCACCGATGGAGGCGATTGAGGGAGGCGATAAGGATCGCAAACCACTGCCACCGATTACGCCACTTGATAAAATCATCGTCGCGTTCGCTGGGCCATTATTTTCCATTTTACTGGCCCTTGTAGCTGGATTGATCGTCTGGGGTGTGGGTAAACCGAAAGATTTCGTGCCCAGTATGGTGGTGGGTTATGTCGAAGAAAGCAAGCAGGCTGAAAAAGCGGGGATTCGTCTTGGAGATAAGATTCTTCAAATTAATGGTGAGCCAGTAAATGGCTTTGCTGGATCGTTAGACAGCATCACCGAGCGGATCGTGCTAAGTAGTGGCGATGAAATCAAATTCACTGTTCAAAGACCAGGCGTCGAAGAGCCAATCGTTCTTACCAGTGGATTTGACAGACCAAAAAGTCGTTGGTTTCAACGGAGTGGATTACGTCAAGTTGGCCTAGGTCCAGCTGGGCCTGCGATTGTGGCAGGGGTTGTCAAAAATAGCCCTGCAGACAAGGTAGGTTTAGTGAAAGGCGATCAGATTTTGAAGATTGATGGCGAACGCTTGTATAGCAATATCCAGCTCACACAGTATTTGAAGAAAAAGGATTTCAAGCCGGTTGTCCTTGAGGTGAAGAAGAACAGTGGGGAAGCGATCAACGTCGAAGTGACGCCAGTAAAACCGATGCCACCAACGGATCGTGATCCAATGCTGGGTGTTTCTTGGAACATTAATTCAGATGTAGATGTGCGCATCGTCCATCCAAATCCACTTACTCAAGTGGCTGACAGTTTGAAAATGATGTGGGTGACGATCACTTCAGTGGTTGATCCTGGATCAAGCATCGGGGTGGATCACCTCAGTGGCCCTGTGGGAATTGGACAGATGTTATATTCTTTATTGCAGACTGAAGATGGTTGGAGACGAATTTTAGGATTTTTGGTGTTGTTCAATGTGAACTTAGCAGTGCTGAACATGTTGCCGTTTCCTGTGCTCGATGGCGGACATATCACGATGGCGATTCTTGAGAAAATTTTCGGTAAGCCGA
>CAWUUP010000220.1:0-3995 GCA_963925255.1 uncultured Luteolibacter sp. | reverse complement strand
GTTTTATCAAGAATACGCATGACGATGGATTCGCCATGATTTGAGGGGACGGATGAAACACGGAGATCAACTTCCTTCTCTCCCATTTTGAGTTGGATACGACCATCTTGTGGGAGTCGTTTTTCTGCGATCGACATCGTTCCGCTCATGACTTTGAGGCGGGCGATGATCGCGGGGAGTAGTTTCTTTGGGTGAGAATCCACATGCACCAATTTGCCATCAAGGCGGTAGCGGATGCGGACGGATGTTTCGAGAGGCTCGATATGAATATCGGATGCTTTTAAGCGAAATGCTTCAGTGAGTGTTTGTTGAACAAGGCGGATGATGGGTGCGTCACCGGCTTCGACTCCTGCTTCGCTATCTCCGGTTGAGATTTGAAATCCATCACTGGTAGATTTATTTTTCTCTTCCTCGACGTGATAGAACTGCCTGAGGTGATTTTGGATATCTGTAGGAGTTGCGCAGGCAAAATTGAGTTCTCTGCCCGTGACGTGCGGCAAGCTATCGAGTGTTTCAAAGTTTAAAGGATCTGCAACAGCAACGGTTAGAAATGAGCCGTCATCAGCGATGGGGATGGCACGATAACGCTGGACGATATCATCGGAAATCGCAGTGATAATCGATGGTTCGAGAGTCAGTTGATGGATGGCTACAAACGGAACGCCAGCATTGCTGGCAAGAGTCTCGCTGACTTGTTCCTCGCTAACGCTTCCCGTTGCAATTAAGTGCTTGATGATGGTCGAGCCGAGAGTGAGAGCGGAGCGATTTTCATCAAGTTGCTGAGCGGTTAGAATGCCGGCATCGACGAGGAGATCGGCGAGATAATCTTCGTTGGAGAACACTGGTTTTTTAAAAAGAGGTTTTAATGGAAGTTAGCATATTCTATGCTAACGGATCAGTTGGGTGCAAAGATGGTCAAGTGAATTGACAGTGTCAACCAATCGAAACGATTTGATATCATTTTAGATTCGTGAGATTTTGGGGAGATTGGCGTAGTGACATGAAATGGTCACAGGCGGCGAGAAGCTGATGGTCTTGGATTTTTGTGAACGGATGTATGAAATCGCTGAAGCTCTGGGGGGCTTCGTGTAGTAGTTGCGGTTGTCCCCATTCGATCAAATCAGTGAAATTAACATCTGCGGTAAGGTCTTGGAGTCCGGGGTTCTGGTAAATGGCAGCACCCTCGGCTCTTTGTTGAAGTAGGTATCCACGAAGCGAGCCTTGAGGGCGGCGATGGTAAAGATTTTCCGCCAGGCTTCCGTAATCGATGGTTAGCATTTCTCCGCGATGCCATTGAGGCAACCATGATTGCAGCCACTTCTGATAGGATTCGTGGACTTCGACACGTTGGCCTGTCGTTAAATTGCAGTTGAAAATTGAGGATTCAGGTAATGATACGGGATCGATAAAGATTTCTTGGGTCTGCTTGTCAGAGTGAATCAGTGCAATTTCTTGCCAGTCGGTTTGAGTTTTTTGAAACAAGCGGACAGGAAAGGCATCGACGAGTTCGTTAGAAAAAATCACGGCATTGCCACAGCAGGATGTTAGGGCTTCGTGAATAGTGGTGTGGAATGAAGCACGTTTTCTGAGAGTATTTTTTTGGTGGTTGAGTAAGCTGGTTGAGGAGTCGACTAAGTGTAATTTAGTGGTGAAGCGTTGCGTTAGGGGGAGGTGGTGTAGGATTTGTTTGGAAAGCGTTCCCATGCCAGGGCCGACCTCGATGAGGTGGCGAGTTTGATGGAAACGCATGGCTCGGGACGCCCATGCGGCAATGGCTTTGGCAGGAGCCTCGGAGAGTTGAGGGGCGGTGGTAAAATCACCGCGTGAGCCGATGGCACGAATGTTTTTTGAGTAATAGCCACGTTGTGGATCATGCAGGCAACGCTGCATGAATTGCTCAAAAGTTTCGTGAGACATGAATGAGAATGATAATGCATAAAAAAGACCGCAACCCAAAAGGGAAGCGGTCTTTGAAAGAAAAGCTATATTTAGAAGCTTTGGTCAGCCTCGGATTACTTGGTTGCAGCTGTGCGCGCTTTGCGGATAAAGCTGTTTACGGTCTCGGATGCTTTTGCACCAACGGCGAGCCATTTGTCGGCTTTTTCGAGATCGATTTCGTAGTTAGTGCCTTCGATGAGTGGATTGTAGGTTCCAATTTGTTCGATATAGCGACCGTCGCGACGCTTGCGGCTGTCGACGGCTACGATTTTGTAGTAAGGACGATCTTTGGTGCCCTTGCGGTTGAGACGGAGAGAGACTGACATGGTATGACGTGTTGGGGTTGCCCCTGTTGGGCGGGCGCGGAGGTTGGTGGAATTTACAGGGCAGGACAAGCGAAATTTTGCTAAGAATGCGAGTTTTTCGATAAAAACTGAAATAGCTTGGGAACGGCAATAAAAAACCCAGCCGAAATGAATCGGCTGGGTTGATGAAAGCTTGGACGAATCTAGGATTAGTAGGATTTGCTACGAGAGTGGCTGTAGTAACTCTCAAAGCCCAGTTCTGGTGGGAATTCTGAGAGGCCTTCATGCACGTTCATTTCAATGCGATTATCTTGACCGCATTTTTCGTAAGGCGGCTTGAATGTGCCGCGATAGGTAGGGCAGGTGAAGGTGAAAAGTTCGTAGAAGCCGTAACCGAGGCGCTTGAATGCCCGGTTAGTGCCATCGATAGCGCCGTAACTCCAGCCAGCTTTAGCACCGTAGGTGTCGGTTCTGCGAACCATCATCTCGGGAATTTCAACTACACCGTACAGGATATTACTGATAGCGCGACCAAGTTTACGGGTTGAGGTGTAGTGTGAACCAGGAGGAGATTGGATATCAGCAGCAGCGAAGCCTGAGAGGGTTAAAACACTGACGGCGATGAACAGGAGTTTTTTCATACGAAAATTAGGATAGAAAGTGGGAATGTCTGTTGGCAAGGAGAAGTTTGGGAATTTTACGGCAGATAGAGGAAAGACTCCCTTATGTTATCAGAGACTGATACCCGTCGCGGAGGTGACGCCGGGGATAGCGCGGACGGAATCCATGATATCAGATGGCAATGCCGCGTCCAGCTCGATGAGTGAGAGGGCATCACTTTTCGATTTGTCGCGGGCGAGGGAGAAGTTGGCGATGTTCTGGCTGGCGTTTCCGAGTACCGTGCCGACGGCGCCGACAATGCCGGGGCGGTCGTCATTGCGGACGATTAGGAGGTGACCTTTGATTGGACTGTCTACAAAGAGACGATCGATTTCCACGATGCGGGGGCTTCGTCCGATGATCGTGCCGGCGACGCGGAACTTCACATCGCCTTTGCGGAGTTCTACGACGAGGAGGTCGTTGAACTCGGTCTGTGCGCTGATGGTGGATTCCACGAGGTCAAGACCCATGGCTTTCGCGATGGCTGGCGCGTTGACGAGGTTTACTTGGCCATCGGCACGCGAGCATGAGAGCAGGCGATAGAGGGCGGTGCGGGAGATGAGGCCGGTGTCCTTGGTGGCGAGGCCGCCGTGATAGGAGACGCGGATCGAGTCTGGGTTGGCTGGACCGAGTTTGGCAAGTAGGGTGCCGAGAGCACCGGCGAGTTCGAGATAAGGGCCGATGGCGGTGAGGGCTGCGGCATCGAGCGAGGGCATGTTGATCGCGTTGCGAATTTCACCGGTGGTGAGGAAATCGCGAATCTGGATAGCGACTTCGATTCCGACGTTTTCCTGAGCTTCGTTGGTGGAGGCGCCGAGGTGAGGGGTGAAAGCGATGTGTTTTTTGAGGCTGAACAGTGGATGATCAGCGGAAGGCGGCTCGTCTTCGAATACGTCGAGGCCACATCCAGCGATGTGGCCTGCATCGATGGCTTGCTTGAGAGCTACTTCATCGATAAGGCCGCCTCGTGCGCAGTTGATGATGAGGGCACCTTTGTTCATGAGAGCGATGCGCTCTTTGTTCATGAGGTGCTGGGTGTCATTAGTGAGGGGGACGTGGAGGGTAACAACATCGGCTCCGGTGAGGGCGATG
>CAWUUP010000219.1:0-6193 GCA_963925255.1 uncultured Luteolibacter sp. | reverse complement strand
CCAAGTGCTTGGGCACAACGTCGTGCCGCTAGATCATCTAGGACGACCATTGAATTCGGAATCTGTTCTGAAAGGGAAATAACAGCAGATTCACCGGCTCCTAGGTCCCAAGCCATAAGGAATGGAGATGGTGGGGTAGCGGGATGAATGAGCGATGAGTGAGTTGCAAGCCAATGTGCGGCGGGATCGCTAGGATTATTGATCGCTGAAATTTCCGTCGCTACAGGTTCGGGTATCCAGATTTGAGTATGGATTGGAAGCAGTTGCTCCAAGAGACCTGCTTTCGCGAGCACAATGATGGGGGAAGCATTGAATATAAGTGTCATGAAAGAGAGTAAGAGGAGACAAGATCATCCTCGATTCCTTGAAATGGGGAGACGCTGAGGCGAGACATTTGTATTAAGAAATCCTGCCTTGAACATCCTGCAAGCTCAGCGGCACGCTCTTGGCTGAGATCGCCATTTTCATAAAGTTTAACAGCAGCCATAAGACGCAGGCATACGGCAAATTCTGCGGGAGCCTGTCTAAGGGCAGATAGAGCAGAATCTGGTATTTCCATTTCTAATTTCATTAGGCTTTAATTTAGTGCGAGTTTGGGATTAGGTCTAGAGCTTTTGTCGCGAAATCGAGACAGAAGACGATGAGACGCAAGACTCAAGAGGAAGAGCAGAAGAAGCGCGAGTTCCGACTTTATCGGAAGAACTGGACTCACGCGGTCCAGGGGATTTTTCCTGCTTTCCTGCATTCCTAATTTTGAACTATGGAATGAAGAGGCAATTGGATCAGTGATGGACGATTTGCTTCGCGGCGGTGGCTTCCTCCGACAGGTCGGGGTAGACGAGCTATTAGAATTTAGGCGAAGCCGAAATGAGTTGGATGGAGACGCGCGGAGTCAAAGTGGGGACAGAATGTCCCCGCGACGGACTGGAACAGGATGTTCCAGCTACGGGCACACTGGAGTCACGCGGTGCGGGGGAGATGTGCGATACTACCTTTTGAATTGGGTTATGACATGCGTAGGCATGCGGCTTTTAGCAAGGGAGCTTTTTCAACGGCGGCGGTCCAAACTACGCTTGAGTTGACCGCAAAGTAAGAATGAGCGAGTACGTCGCGAAAACCTGCGATCTGGCGCCATGGGATATCGGGTTCTTTTTCTGTCCATTCCTCCGGTATGGATTTCACGGCTTCGCCGATGATTTCAAATACACGAATGACTGCGTCTTGTGTCTTTAGATCTGCATCAAAAGTAGAGAAATCTATATTTCCGATGTATAATTCAAGTCGCTCGCAGGCCTCGATGATGTCCAATAGGCGTAAGTGTGGATCACGCGACATGAAGCAAGTCTGGTTGTATGGCTTTCAGAAAGCGTGGATTGCAGGCACTTCGAGATAAGAGGTCGACTTTGACTCCGAGTCGGTCTTCGAGTTCGAGTTTCAGTCCCATGAAATTGTCAAATCCCGGAGGAGATGAAAACTCGACCAATAGGTCAATATCGCTTTCTGGATGTGAATCACCACGAGCGTGAGAGCCGAAGATCCAAAGACTGGCAACTCCGTGTCTTTGAATGACAGGCCACAAGTTTCTGAGGTCTTGAGTGAGATTTGTTGGTTCTACGAACACAGGTATAGACTATGGCTTGTGAGAATGTTTTGGCAAGTCAGGAGGTGGTTCGGTAATTCGATGAAACTGAACTACTGAATGGAGCGGAGCGCAGCGTAGTCAAAGTGGGGACAGAATGTCCCTGCGACGGACTGGAACAGGATGTTCCAGCTACGGGCAGATGGAGACGCGCGGTCTGGGAAGAAGAGCGCGAGTGGACTCTCTCGCTCCGTTTGGAGACGCTGCCGCCCTTGGTTGCAATCCCCATTTCGGAGATGAACTGGCTTGGCGGGCGGGTGTTTTGAAGCGCAATTCGGGTGGATTTGCTGATGTAGATTTATGCATGGTTGCCGTTTGTTCAAGTAAAAATGAACAAATAAAACATGTCTAAAATCTATTCAGGTTGAGGGGGTGGAATTTGCTCCGTGTGATTGTGGGAGGAAGATTGGCGACGTAAGAGCTCGGCCCCGATTTTATCGGGGCAGGCGTAAGAGCGCGAGTCCCGACATTATCGGGAGAACTGGAGACGCGCGGTTCAGGGGGTGGCGGGACGCCGCTGTTACACGATCATCCCTGCGGCGACGGTTTCGTTGGTGCCGGGGTCGATGAGGATGAAGGAGCCGGTGGAGCGGTTGCGGCGGTAGGAGTCGTGGATGAGAGGGACGGCGGTGCGCAGGGTGATGCGGCCGATGTCGTTCATGGAGAGAGTCTCGACGCCTTCGATTTTGTGGAGGGTGTTTACATCGACCTGGTATTTTACTTCCTGGATGATGGCTTTGGTTTCCTGGGTCGTGTGGCGGATGACGAGTTTAGCACGGGCGGGCATGGGCTTGGATGAGAACCAGCAGACCATGGCTTCGATGTCCTGAGAGACTTTCGGAGGGTTGTTAGATTTTACGAGTGTGTCGCCGCGTGAGATATCGATTTCATCGGTGAGGGTGAGGCAGACAGATTGCGGGGCGAAGGCTTCGGTTTTCTCACCGTCTGGGGAATGGATGGCTTTGACGTGGGTTTTGAAACCGGATGGAAGGACGGTGACTTCATCACCGGGTTTGAATACGCCACCTGCAACGCGCCCGGCATAGCCACGGAAGTCATGCCATTCATCTGACATGGGACGGATGACCCATTGGACTGGGAAGCGTGCATCGACGTGGTTTTCTTCGCCGCCGACGTAAACGTTTTCGAGATGGTAAAGGAAGGTCGGGCCTTCGTACCAATCCATGTGTTTGGATTTATCGACGACGTTATCGCCGTTGAGGGCTGAGATGGGGATGGCGGTGATATCGACGATGTTATCGAGGCGAGAAGCGAACTCGCGGTAGTCGGCTACGATTTGGTCGAAGACTTCTTGGGAGTAATCTACCAAGTCCATTTTGTTCACTGCAACCACGAGGTGTTGGATGCGGAGGAGGTTGGCGATGAAGGAGTGGCGTTTGGTTTGTTCGATGACGCCTTTGCGGGCATCGATGAGGATGATGGCGAGGTTGGCAGTGGAGGCACCAGTGACCATGTTCCGAGTGTATTGGGTGTGACCTGGGGTGTCTGCGATGATGAATTTACGTTTCGGTGTGGCGAAATAGCGGTAAGCGACGTCGATGGTGATGCCTTGTTCACGCTCGGCTTTCAGGCCGTCTGTTAGAAGTGCGAGGTTGACGTTTTCATCGCCGCGTTTGCGCGAGGATTCCTCCATGGCTTCGAGCTGATCTTCGAAGATGGATTTTGAATCGTAAAGAAGGCGGCCGATGAGGGTGGATTTGCCGTCATCGACGGAGCCGGCGGTTGTGAATCTGAGTAAGTCCATGGATTTTGAGATAGAAGATGTTTAAGCAAGAATGAACGCGAATGAAGAGTAGAAATTCGTATGGGTGAGGGGATGGGAAAAAAAGCGCGACCCCGACTTCTCGGGGCTGGTGAAGTTGCGCGGTCTAATTTTGAATTTAGAAATTAGAATTTCTCAATAAGCGCCTCGGCTGCTTTGTATTGGGAGGTGAGGTTGAGGTTGTTGAGTTGTTGTTGGATGAAGGTTTGATCGAGTTGTTGTTGTTCGATGATTCCTGCGATGTCTCTGAGGTGGCGTTGGTGTCCGGATTCCCGATAGAATTCCAATTTATGTAAGATGACGTATTCGGGAGGTGCGATGGAGATGATGCATGAATCGGTCTCGATTTTTCTACAATTTTCCAAAGCCCATGGCAGACAAGGATGGTTTCTTGATAGATAAATATCCGCTTTGAAGCCGGTATTGTGATGGATGATGTTAAAATGGCCGTGTGCTTCGCGACGTCTTTCGATTTCGATCACATCCGATGGAGGTAGGTAAAAGTATTCCCCTGGAAATAAGTTAATGAATTCTGTGATTTGGTTGGCTTCGAGTAAAACCACAAGATCGATGTCAAGTGTGTTACGTGGTTCACCATAGATCGAACTGGCTACCGATCCGGTAATCATGTAACGAATCCCTGCTTTTTCCAGAGGTGCTACAAAGATGGATATGAAATCAGGGTCTTGCATGAAGCCAGATGCGCGCGAGTTCTTTTTCGACTTGTTCAGGTGAAGATTGAGGGTTGCGTAGTCGAATTCCGATGCGTTTCAGTTCCCGTGCCTGCCGGATGGTCGCAGTAAAAAGTTGCAACTTTTCCTTGGGTGACATGTTTTTCCAGATGGAGGTTTGGGAAGTCATTGTTAGAAGAGTTCTTGGTTCTTCCGCCGTCGCCTTATGGCTATGGCGGACAAGTGGTTCTTGGTTAAGAAGATGAAGAGAGCGAAGCGCTAACAAGGAACTAGGAACAAAAGAAGGAAGGTTATTTCTTAGAAGTATCCTTCCTTTTTTCTATCTTCCATGGCGGTTTCGGAGCGTTTGTCGTCGGAGCGGGTGCCGCGTTCGGTTTGGCGAGCGGCGGCGACTTCTGCGATGACTTCATCGAGATTAGAGGCGGTGGAGCGGACGGCGCCGGTGCAGGTGGCATCTCCGATCGTGCGGAAGCGGACGACTTCTTTGGTGACGATTTCGTGTTCCTGTGGTTTGAGGAATTTGGTGACTCCGAGGAGAGTTCCGTTGCGTTCGAAGATTTCACGTTCGTGGGCGAAGTAGATGGATGGGAGGGGGATTTCTTCGCGTTTGATATACATCCAGATGTCCATTTCGGTGAAGTTGGAGAGCGGGAAGATGCGGAAGTGTTCACCGGGATTTTTACGACCGTTGAAAAGGTTCCAAAGTTCCGGGCGTTGGTTTTTTGGATCCCATTGGCCGAAGTCATCGCGGTGGGAGAAGAAGCGTTCTTTGGCACGGGCTTTCTCTTCATCGCGGCGTCCGCCACCGAGGCAGGCATCGTATTGATGTTTCTCGATCGTATCGAGGAGGGTGACGGTTTGGAGTTTGTTGCGGGAAGCGTTAGGTCCTTTTTCTTCGACGACGCGGCCGGTATCGATGGATTCTTGGACGTAACCCACAATGAGTTGAGCGCGCAGGAGTTTTACGAACTCATCGCGGTAGTGCATCGTTTCCTCGAAGTTGTGACCGGTATCGACGTGGACGAGCGGGAAGGGAGGACGAGCTGGCCAGAAGGCTTTTTTCGCGAGCCATGCCATGACGATGGAATCTTTACCGCCTGAGAACAGGAGGGCGGGGTTTTGGAACTGGGCGGCGGTTTCCCGGAGGATAAAGATCGCCTCGGCCTCGAGTTGATCGAGATGAGAGAGGTTGTAGTTCATTTGTAAATAAAAGCTAAAAATCTGAAATGCTGAAAAGCTAAAATGAAGAGGAAGAAAAAAGAGGTAAAAGCTGATTTTTGAATCGCGGAGCGCTGTATTAAATTTCAGCGTTTTAGTTTTTCAGCATTTATTCTCTGCGGCGGGGTTTTGGGGGAGATTTGGGTTGGGGTCAAGAAATAATTAGTAAGATGAGTGGGATACTAAGGTATGGTGACTTTGGCTCCAGAAATAGATCCTATAGGACTTATCTTATAGAATTGGGGACAGAATGTCCCCGCGACGGACTGGGACTGCAAGTCTCAGCCACGAATACTCTACCTTTTAACGAGTAATTCTTTTGCGGATGGATTCCACTAATTCAATGGCGGCGTCTTCGATGGACAAATGCTCGGTGAGGAGGGTGAGGTCCGGATTGAGTGGGGCTTCGAAGGAGTTGTCTTTGCCGGTGAAGTTGGCGATTTCGCCGCGGGCGGCTTTGGCGTAGAGGCCTTTGACGTCGCGCTTTTCGCAGGCTTCATAGGAGGCGTTGACGAAGACTTCGAAGAGGTTTTGCTCGCCGACGATACCGCGGGCGAGGTCGCGGAGTTCGCCACGTGGGGTGATGGCGGAGATGAAGACAATGACACCGTTTTCGACGAGGATTTTGGTTAGCTCGGCGATGCGGCGGATGTTCTCGAGGCGGTCTTCATCGGTGAAGCTCAAGTTAGCGTTTAATCCGCTGCGGAGGTTATCGCCATCGAGGATCATGGTGAAGTGACCTTGTTTGTGAAGGACGCGTTCGGCGGCGTTGGCGATGGTAGATTTTCCGGAACCGGAAAGGCCGCACATCCAAATAGCGAGTCCTTTTTGTTCTAACAGAACTTCCTTATCGTGGCGATT
>CAWUUP010000218.1:0-2844 GCA_963925255.1 uncultured Luteolibacter sp. | reverse complement strand
CAAACGTTACCGTTCGTATGCGCGGCGTGATGGAGAAGTGCACTTACTGTGTGCAGCGCATCAAAGGCGCGGTCATCCGTCAAAAGCGCGGGCAAAAACAGGAAGTACTCGAGTCTGGTAAAACTTCACCGGAATACCAAGTTTCCACCGAGACCCTCCGCATCCCAGTTGATTCCGTCAAAACTGCCTGCCAAGATGCTTGCCCAGCAGAAGCGATCAGCTTCGGTAATCTTCTTGATGAAAAAGCCTCCGTAATGGGACGTGCCAAAGAATTGGAACGTAACTACGACCTGCTTCAATACATCGGAACTCGTCCTCGTACCAGTTACTTGGCACGTGTGAAAAATCCAAATCCTGACATGCCAGACGCTCCGTTCATCGGTCAAGCAACCATCCACATGGTCTGATTTTCTAACTGATATTCTCTCTCGATTTTACCCATACCCATGGCCTCCACCTCAGAAACCGCCCCGCATCAAGAATCAGGAATCAAACTTCCTGTTCTCAAGCGTGAAAAGTTGATTCTCAATGATCGATCCTACCATTGGATCACTGACCGTATTTGCGGAATCATTGAAAATCGCCAACCGCTGCTCTGGTGGCTGTTGTTTCTTCCATCGTCTTTGATCGCGTTGATCGGGGTTGGTGGGGGGCTTTTCCACCTTGTATCAACAGGTGTCGGTGTCTGGGGTAACACCAACCGAGTCATGTGGGGGTGGCCAATTGTTAACTTCGTTTTCTGGATCGGTATCGGTCACGCCGGAACTCTGATTTCAGCGATTCTGTTCCTGACTCGTCAAAACTGGCGGACCTCAATCAACCGCGCAGCTGAAGCGATGACGATCTTCGCCGTAATGTGCGCAGGGATTTTCCCAGCCTTCCACGTGGGCCGTGTTTGGTTCGCATGGTTCCTTGCACCTATTCCTAACGCCAACGGAATCTGGCAGAACTTTAAATCGCCACTTCTTTGGGACGTATTCGCGGTTTCGACCTATTTCACGATTTCCTTGATCTTCTGGTTCCTTGGAATGGTTCCCGATCTCGCAACGATTCGTGATCGCTGCAAACCTGGAATTCGTAAAATCCTTTACGGAATTTTCTCTCTCGGTTGGAGAGGTGGTAACCGCCAATGGAGCCACTACGAAATGGCATACCTTCTACTTGCAGCACTTTCAACACCCCTCGTGCTTTCGGTTCACTCTGTCGTTTCTTTTGACTTTGCAACCTCAGTCGTTCCCGGCTGGCACACCACCATTTTCCCTCCTTACTTCGTTGCAGGCGCTATCTTCGGTGGCTTCGCAATGGTGTTAACGATCATGATTCCTGCCCGCTTTATCTACGGCTTGCAGGATTTGATCACCATGAAGCACATCGACAACATGGCGAAGATCATTTTGCTCACGGGAACGATCGTGGGTTACGCCTACTTGATGGAGCTCTTCGTCGCATTTTACTCAGGTGCGATTTACGAAATGGATGCCTTCAAATTCCGAATCGCTGGTCCTTACTGGTGGGCTTACGCAGCGATGATGTCCTGCAACGTGCTTTCACCACAAATCTTTTGGTTCAAAGCCTGTCGCGAAAATCTCTGGGTCGTCATGATTGTTGCGATGTGCGTTAACGTCGGTATGTGGTTCGAGCGCTTCGTCATCATTGTCACTACGCTCGCTCGTATGTGGCTGCCAGGTGACTGGAAAAGTTTCTCCCCATCACCACAGGATCAGATGCTCTTCGTTGGGACCATCGGTATGTTTCTAACTCTTTTCCTCCTATTCCTGCGCTTCCTGCCATGCATCAACATCGCCGAGGTGAAATGGGCTAAGCTCGAGAGCGATCCGCACTTCGAAGACAACGAATCCCATCCGGATGCCGGAGCGGAAGTCATTCCTGCCTACCAGCACGAGCTAACAGGTAAATAAATTTCAAATTTCAAATCTCAAATTTCCATCACGTGAGCACTACCCGAAAACGAGTTTATGGCTACCTCGCCGAGTTCAAAAGCGCCTCGGCGCTCTACAAGGCAGCAGAAAAAGTCCGCGATGCAGGCTTCCGCAAATGGGATTGCTACACCCCTTACCCTGTCCATGGTCTTGACGGAGCGATGGGTCTAAAACGTTCTATTCTCCCTTGGTTCGTGTTTTTCGGTGGTATCACCGGAACCGCCACGGCTTTCACCCTCGCTTACGTGACGCAGGTGGTGATTTACCCAACGGTCGTTCAAGCGAAGCCTACCAATATCTTCACTATCCCAGCGTTCTTCCCAGTGATGTTTGAGCTCACGATCTTGTTCTCAGGTTTCACCGTGCTCTTTGGATTACTCGGTTTGATTCAATTACCGCGCCTCAATCATCCTTTGTTTGCTAGTAAACAATTCCACCGCGCGACCGATGACGGTTTTTTCATCGCTATCGAAGCACGTGATGAAAAATTTAGCCCACAAGCCACCCGCGACCTGCTCACAGACATCGGCGGCGAGAACATCGAACTCGTCGAAGAAGAGCAGAATTAACCAACTTTATACCCGCACACTCCACCATCAGCCATGCGCTACTTTTTCTTAGCATACGCCATTGTCGCAGTTCTCGTTGTCGGGATACTGGGCTTCCGTGGTCAGCATTTCTCCAAGCCACCCATTCAGGTATTTCCTGATATGGATAATCAAGATAAACTCAAGGCCCAAGCCCCGAGTAGTTTCTTCGCGGATCGCCAAGGCTCTCGTCAACCTGTCATTGGCACTCAGCCATTGGGTTTCAATGAGACTGGTAGCAAAGAGATCGGTGGAATTCCAGAATACGAATTCGGTGGTCAAACGGGTTACTACTACACCGGTCAAGTCGGTGATTA
>CAWUUP010000217.1:0-9891 GCA_963925255.1 uncultured Luteolibacter sp. | reverse complement strand
GCATGTTCGAGGAAACGATCGATCACAGAAACGACCTCGATGTTTTTCGAGAATTTCTCACCGGGAATCAGGCAGCAGATTCCGCGAACGTTGAGTTGAACTTCGACACCTGCCTGCGAGGCGTTGTAGAGCGCTGAGATGATATCTGGGTCTTGGAGTGCGTTGGTTTTCGCAATAATTTTTGCGGGCAGCCCTTGCTTGGCACGTTCGGTTTCGCCGGCAATAAGATCTAACAAACTTGGCTTCATCGCGGATGGCGCGGGAATGAGGCGCTGGAAGCGAAGCAGTTTAGATCGCCCCGTCACCGCGTTGAACAACAACGATGCATCGTTTCCGTATTCGGATTTGCAGGTGAGGTAGGAAAGGTCTGTGTAGAGTCGAGAGGTCGTTTCGTTATAATTCCCGGTGCCAAGATGGACATAGCGGCGGAGTCGACCGGCTTCGCGACGAACGATGAGGCAGATTTTCGCATGAGTTTTCAGGTTTTTCACTCCGTATACAATCTGGGCTCCGGCGTTTTGTAGTTCATCAGCACGGGTGAGATTTCGTGCTTCGTCGAAGCGTGCTTTCAGCTCAACGAGGGCAGTAACGTGCTTGCCGTTTTCCGCTGCTTTAATGAGAGCGTCGATGATACGCGATTGGCGGGCCGTGCGGTAAAGAATCTGCTTGATCGCGATCACATCCGGATCTGCGGCCGCTTCTTCGATGAGGCGAATGACTGGGTCGAAGGATTCGTATGGATGAAAAAGTAAAACGTCATTCGCGGCGATGGTTTCAAACATCGAAACTCCGGGCGTAATCGATGGGCTGCTCTGGGCAGGCCATTCTTCATCGCGGAGATGATCAAAGTCTGGGAGGAAGGCTAGCTCCATGAACGACGCCAAACCGAGCGGACCATCGTGGCGGTAAATTTCCTGGGCGGTTGATGCCGTCACCGTGCGGATCATCAATGCGAGATCACGCGGTGCATCATCGCGCATTTCTAGGCGGACTGTATCAGCGAAGCGACGTGCAGTGAGCACGTCTTCCATTTCATCAGCGAGATCCGTCGTGTCATCTTCTTCAACGGCAATATCACCATTCCGAGTCACGCGAAACGCTGTGGTGGCAGCAACAGTTTCACCAGGAAACAACTGATAAGCATGCGCCGCCACAAGATCCTCGATGAGAATAAATGCAGTATTTCCGTCGTCAGTCTGGACTGAAATGCGGCGCGGTAAATTTTCATGGATCGGAATCAGCACGTGGCGTGTGGACTCATCGGCTGGATCCACCAGACGACAAGCCAGCACTATATGAAGCGCCGGCACGTTAGGTGGTGGCGAATCAGGATCGACCGCCAGAGGAGTGAGGAGTGGCGAGATATTATCTTCGAAAATCGCTGCCGTTTGAGCTCGTTGTGCATCGCTGAGCTGTGCAGCGGAAAGCATGAAAATCCCCTTTTCTGCTAGCGCAGGAAGCAAGATTTGGGTGAGGAGCTTATACTGATCCTCGTTCATTTTAAGCACTCGCTCGCGTATAGCGCTTAGGTTACGGGTCGGAGTATAGCCTGAATTATCACGAGTCTTTCTACCGCTGCGCTTCTGAAGCATCAGTGATCCAACGCGAACTTGAAAAAACTCATCGAGGTTCGATGCTGTGATCGCGAGAAATTTCACTCGTTCTAACAACGGCCCTGAATCTTTAAGCGCTTGATCAAGGACACGCTGATTGAATTCGAGCCAAGATAGTTCGCGGTTATGGTATTCGTGCATGGTTAGTAAAATTTTAAACTCTAAAAGGAAGATCGTTGTTTAAGCCTAGTTATCTTCGTCGATGATAACGGTGAGGCCAAAGACTTGTTCGAAGAGATCGGCCTTCGCGTCCATGGCAAGGCGCTCGATTGCAGCATCTTCAAGACCTGGCAAGCGGATGTGCAGTTTATTAGAGGAGCGTGTGATCTCAATTTTAGAAACGCGTTGGGCGTGCGTGCGCTCCAGCGCATCCGCCACACGGAGAATGGCCGCAAGTTTACAAACTCGAATGCGATCCTCCACGCTCAGCGCTGCGTATGCTGGATGATCTAGGCGCGGAACGGAATGGCGATGATAACGCGAGACCAAGGCGACGATAGTGACATCGAGTCTATCCAACCCGAAAATTTCCGAATTCAGGATGATGTATTCTGAATGCTTGTGATGTGCACGCGGACTAACGTATGTGCCGACCTCATGTAGGATGGCTGCCACTTTCAACAACAACAAATCGTGCTCGTTGAACTGGTGAAGATCTTGGAGATGTGCGGCGAAATGCTCGCAAATTTTTCCAACATGCTCGCCATGATCCGGATCAGATTGATAGCGTTCTGCCAAAATTCTAGCGGAGCGCACGACCTCTGCCGCGAAGGTATCAGTGAGCTCACGTGAAGCGAGAAGATCGTGAAGAAGTCCTTGCTCATATTCACTGACAGGAATGTGAACCTCTTTGAGCGACAACGTTTCTGCGATGGCTAGGTTAATCTCAAGCGCGGGAATCAAGGCCTCAGCGGTTTGGTAGTCGAGTTGGAAGCGCTTTACTGCCTCCAAGTCCGTAAGCTCTGCGGTTTCACTGGTGAAGGAGCGTAGCTTCTTCAGGGAACAAGCCTCGTTGCTTTTCGTGACAAAGCTGGCGACGGATTGGATCTCATACCCGATCAGGACCAGACCCTCGATGGTAACATCCGAATAATCATGACGGAGTTGTGCGAGATTTCCCAAAGCGTGTTCGCGAATAACTCGGAGCAAAGTCGAACCCTCAGCAAGAGAGGCTTCCACCGCCTCACGGGTGCGGTGTGTCCCCATTCGGTAACTCGTGTAACGAGTGATCAGGCCTTCTTGAAAAAGCAACGCGCGCGTATTTCCCGGACCAACGTGTACCACCAACGCGGTGCGTTGGCTCATTGCCGGAAGATGCTGAATGCGGCGACGCGTTTTAAGATAAATCAGACGAGTCATTTCCCCGTCATCGATCATGGAAACCGGAAATCCGCAGGCGATACGGATGCGATTCAGGACCGTCTCGTGATTCGTCGCCTCATGCAAAACATTGGTTGCGACAGCACGAGTGAAATGATGGGAGTCGAGCCCCAACTCGGAGAGTGTTTTTTGATAACCACGAATGATCGAAACAATACGCTCCGTCGTCGCGCTCGAGACCACATTTCCTCCAAACACATCATGGGCGAGAGGAGCGGGTTGCTCGAGGAAATCAATGGGTAGCAACGTGCCGTCATCTGCGCGTTCAGCGATCACCATGGAAACCGAACTCGCCCCAATATGCAGCGCTGTCAGCAACGTCGCTGGATCAACTGAAGGTAGTGAACGTTTATTCCGTGCGTGCGCCATGCTTGATATCAAATACGATTGGCTACTTTTACAATGCCGAATGTGTGACAGGTTGGACTAAATATCGAGACGAGGCTTGTCACAGCGATTCTAGGGATAGATAAACAAGCATGCCAGTTAAAGGAGCTTTGGAACGTTACTTGGTAAACCCGGGTGAAAAAGTTGATCTCAAGAAGATCGATTCTGATGAATCTTTCCTTTTTGATAAAGGCGGAAAAGACGATAGTTCAAAGGCTTTTGATAAGCTTCAGGATGAACTTCAGGAACTCCAGAAAGTGCTCTACGCCCAGAACAAGCATCGGATTTTGTTAGTTCTTCAGGCCATGGATACCGGCGGCAAGGATGGCTGCGTGAAGCATGTTTTTTCAAGAATCGACCCACAAGGTATCCACGTTCGTTCTTTTAAAAAGCCCAGCGAAGAGGAACTGGCTCGTGATTTCCTTTGGCGGGTGCACAGTAAAGTTCCACGCAGTGGCGAAATGGTCATTTTCAATCGCAGCCACTACGAGGACGTGATCGCTGTAAAAGTAAAAAAGTTATTTCCCGAAAAGATCTGGAAACAACGCTACAACCACATCGTGGATTTCGAGCGCATGCTTGCCGAGGAAGGCACCACAATTGTCAAAATCTACCTGCACATTTCCAAAGATGAGCAAAAACGCCGAATCGTCTCGAGGCTCGAAAATCCAGATAAACATTGGAAATTTAATCCGGACGATCTCAACGACAGAGTGCTTTGGGGCGATTTCATGAAAACCTACGAGGATTTACTTTCCAAAACCTCCACTGAACACGCGCCATGGTATGTGGTCCCAGCAAATCGCAAATGGTATCGCAATCTATGCGTCGCTCGGATCATGGTCGATACCATGAAAAAGCTTAACATGAAGCTTCCGAAGGTCGATTGGGATCCGACCAAAATCGTGGTGGAAGATTGAGATGTCGGCGAAATTACTCGGCTTCGCAGCAAGCGTTGATGTGGCAGACCACTCAGCTTTCGCTCATGCCATCCGCTCCGAACTGGCAGCAGCGAAGACTTTGTTAGGTTCTAATATGGTAGTCGTATCAGGTGCCAGCAATCATAATGAACTCACTTTCCTGCGGACCTGCATCGAGCTCCGCGTTCCGACCATCGTGTTTTTACCAAGTGATGACTCATCTCTAGCCGAGCTAGACTCGGAAAAGTCCAGACTTCGGGAAAACTTACTGAGCGTCTCACTTGCTAGGTATCTCATTCCAGAAACATCCATGGCCATCGCCATCCTCGAGTGGGCGGACGCGTTGCTTTGTGCCAGTTACAATCATGAAGATGAAATCCTCACCGATGCGATCGCGCTCGGCATCCCCACGAGAAAGTTTCATTCCTCCAGCTTAGAGGCTCATTGGACTCACCTCCCTCAGCCCACCAGCCCCGCAAAACACGGCTTCCCCACGCGTCGCGAGCTACTGGAGTTTCTGGATAAGAGGTTTTTAGTGTCCTGATCAGGATTCCAGGTATTAGCCAAAGGTCGAGGAGTCCAGTTGCGATCAGCTCTGGATTTTATATCAAAAAATGCGCAACCTGACGGAAGCTAGGAGACACCTTAGTAAACTTGATCTTAAGAAACCTCTCTTCGCACTTTTCTGAAGTCGTGTATCACATGACAACGCATCGACGGCAAAGAACACGGCGCGTAATATAAGGAAGTGAAGCGACTGGAAGACTTTGGTCTCGTCTTCAAGCCTCAATACTCAGCGAAAGCGTGCGCGAGAAATCTTCTGACTCACGGTCGCAAGCTTCTAGGAAAATTCGGATTTCCTCTAAAAGCGCATCGCAATGTTTGTTCCACTTCGATTCCCCGCGAAGGATCTGAGTGCTTTCGCGTAAACCAATGAAGTGAACTTTTTCAGCGCCAGCATCACGAAGCTCGGCAATTTCTGTGCGCAGAGTCTCGAAAAATGCGAGTTCGAAGCCGTTACCAGCTGTCGTTGCGGTGTTGACTAAAGAAACCGTGACCAGTGGAGCCAAAGGACGAAGTTGAGCAGCAATCGGCTCACAGCCAATTTTCACCAACATTTTACGCACGCGCTCAAACAAATCCTCAAGACGCAGCAAGCGAAGCGCACATTTGCTTTCCAAATATAACTCCACTCCGTAGCGAATTTCCTGCGCCATGGGAAAATTCTCATAATCCGCCGCTTTTGCAGCTCGCATGATCGCGTCTTCCAACCACGCGGTATCGTAATCAAGCACTTGGTAAGGGCCGATCTGAATCGCGGGGCGTTGGTTGATGAAAGCGATCACAAAAGTTTTATACGGAAACGTTGATTACTAAAAAAGGTTGGCGACGCATTATTCTTTGAACAAGCGGCGTTGGAAGGTATCTCGCGCGGCACGGCGGGAGAGCGATTGAATCTCTGCGATGAACTCGTTCACGTTTTCGAACTGACGGTAAACCGAAACGTAACGCACATACGCCACGGGATCGATCTCGTGAAGTTTGTCCATCACCTTCGCACCAATCGATGCCGAAGGAACCTCGCTGAGGTGATCCTTGTGAAGATCTGTTAGAATTTCTTCCACTGCACGATCCAAGCGCTCCATCGAGACCGGACGCTTCTCGCAGGCTTTGATTAAGCCACTGGTGATTTTTTCGCGGTTCAGTGATTCGCGTGTGCCGTCGCGCTTCACCACGCGCAACTCCGTGCGCTCGATCTGCTCGTAAGTCGTGTAGCGATATCCGCATTTCAGACATTCGCGCCGACGCCGAATCGTCGTCCCGTCTTTGGACGAACGAGAATCGAGGACTTTGTCTTTTAGGGAACCGCATTGGACGCAACGCATAAGGAAAATCGTGAAACAACGAGCGCGAGATTAAATCACGATATGGTAGCGTCAATTCAAAAACTACGGCATATTTAGTAGTTGATGCTAAATATTACAGTTTTGTTTGATGTTAGTTTTTAGAAAAAAGACAGCGATGCCATCGCCGAGGGCGCCACTTGAAAAAGGAAGCTATTGAACGATTACGGCTTACTTCAAAACAAAACCACGTGAGCACTAGTGAACGACTCATTCATGCGAAGCCAAACCGTTTGGACGATACGAATTCTAGTCAAAGAGAGGAGTTAACGGAGGCCACGGAGAAGGAATAAATGGTAGGGCTGCTTCGCCGCAAGCAGCCGCATGAAATGAGGTGCTATTGAGATAGTTGAGATTCAGCGACATCTCTACAGATCGGAACCGCGATTTAGGCAGGGATCTTTATCCTAAAGGTCCATATTTGATGGAGCTTACGACGGAATCGATACGACTGGATCATGCAGGCCGCAAGATATGGACGTTTAAGGATAAACGTCCCTGCCTCATCACCCAATCAAAGCGCCGTAGGCGCTTGGGGCAAGGAGACCAACAATTTGGTCTGGCTTGCTGATCTTGATTTTGAAAATCCAACCATCGCCATACGGCGCGGTATTAACCAAAGATGGATCGCCTTCAACAGCTGGATTCACTTCAATAACTTTACCGGAAAGCGGCGAGTAAATATCGGAAGCCGCTTTGACGGATTCAACCACTGCCGTCGGATCTCCCGCATCAACGGTTTTGCCAATAGGCGGAAGTTCAACGAAGACCACATCGGTCAGCTCTGCTTGCGCATGATCGGAAATTCCAACGGTAGCGATGTCGCCATCGATGCGTGCCCATTCGTGGGAATTTTGGAAAAGTAGGTCGGCTGGAATTTCGGAAGCGCTCATGCGGATGCTTTTTTGGATGATTGTGTGGATTTTAGAAAGGGTTTTTTCACGCTGACGGCAGCAAATTGCCGACCCCGGACATCAACCTTGAGAACCGTGCCGATTTTTGCGTATGCGGCAGGCAGGTAAGCCATGGCGATTCCTTTGCCTAAAGTCGGGGAGAGGACGCCGCTGGAAAGTTCACCGAGAACTTCGCCGGACTCACTGAGCACCGGATAATGCGAACGCGGTGGCGGGCCTTTTTCAATTACCTCGATGGCCGTGAGCTTAAAGACTGGACCATTTTGTTTCTGCGCGACTAGCACATCACGCCCGATGAAATCCGGTTTTTCCAGATCGCAGAAAAAGCCGAGTCCTGCCTCGATGGGTGAGTGATTTGGCGAGAGATCGTTGCCGTTGAGCGGGTAGCACATCTCCAAGCGCAGGGTATCACGAGCGCCGAGACCGCAAGGTGTGGCTCCGGCGGCGATGAAGGCGTTGAAGAACTCGATTCCCTGAGCAGCTGGACAGAAAAACTCAAAGCCATCCTCGCCGGTGTAACCCGTACGACAGATGATCTCGCTGCCTGGGGTTTTCGAAATTCCGTTGCGCTGTGGCAGGGTTTCGTTGGGGAAAAGTTTGCTGAACGTCGCTGAGGCATCCGGACCTTGGATCGCAATACCCGCCCACGCCTCGGATTCGTTACGCAGGGTCACGCCACTTTCGAGATGTTTTTCCATCCACGCGACGTCTTCAGCAATCATTGATGCGTTGATCACCAAGAATGCTTCTTTTTCGGAAATGCGATAAGCAATCAAGTCATCGATCACGCCGCCCTTTTCATTAAGCATCATCGTATATTGACCTTCGCCGGGTCGGAGCTCGGAAAAACGATTGGTCAGTAAGCGATCCAACCATGCGATGTGATTTTCTCCGGTCACAAAGACATTTCCCATGTGGGAAATATCAAATGCCCCAACGCGTTCGCGGACAGCGGCGTGCTCATTGAGAATGGAAGTGTATTGCACCGGCATCGCCCAACCTCCGAAGGGGATGAGTTTTGCGCCAAGCGCAAGGTGAGCGGCTTCTAGCGGGGAATGCAGGACGTTTTCTGACACGCAGGAAACTTGTCGATGCGAGCAGGGCTTGTCAATCAAGCGCAGGTGATGAAGTCTCATCGCGATGCAATTTCTTAATACATGGGAGAGAAAGTTTGGCTGGCTGTCCTTTCCGCGGTTTCTACGCTATTATGCGATTTTTCACGTGCTGGTTTATTTACTTCAGTTTGTAAACCCGCAGATCGGGATTTCTTTGGAATTCGATCGTAGTAAAATTCTAGCTGGTGAAGCTTGGCGACTCGTCACATTTCTATTCGCAAGCAGTGGTTTGGGCGGGCAGGACGCATTCGGAATGCTCTTTCTGTTTTTCATGGTGATGATCGCCTTCATGATCAGCGATGCGCTGGAAGGGGCATGGGGCGTATTCCGCACCAGCATGTTTTATTACACCGGCTATATCGGACTAATCATCGCAAATTTTCTCTACGACACTCCCATGGTGGGCAGTGGAATGTTGATCTATGGCGCTGCGTTTTTCGCCTTCGCGACTCTGTTCCCAAAAGTTGAGTTTCTCCTCATGTTCATCATACCCGTGCAAATCCGCTGGCTGGCATTACTGGGAACTATTTATTACGCTATAGAAATCTATCGCTCTCCACTACTTATCGGTTTTTACCTATTAGGTTTTGTGAATTATCTACTCTGGGCAGGAATCCCAGCACTTCGGGGACAAGGTCGGCTTGTCCAAGCCGCGCGCCGACGGAAGAGTTTCGAAAAAAACACATCGATGGCTGAAAATACGTTTCACCGATGCGTGGTGTGCAGCTGCACCGAACTAAGCCATCCAGATTTAGAGTTCCGCATGGCAACGGATGGCAAAGAGTATTGCGCCGATCATCTAAAAATTTAAGATTTTGCTGTTTCTTGAAATCCCCATCATCCAAATCTAACCCATGTTGAAATACATTAGCATCGCAGCGCTGACTTTCCTCGTCGCGGGAAGTTGGTATAAATATGATCAATCCGCGAAAAAAGAGGTGCGATTGAAACAAAAGTTCGAAGAGCTCCAATACGATCCAGATACCGAAAAAGAAGCGCTCGATATCAAAAAGGAAATCAGCGGCATGGAAGGTGAGCGCATCTTCTTAGGGATACTGCTAACATTTTTAAGCGCAGGTTTGGCCGGCATTGTTTTCGCCACTCAGATTTTACCAATGCTCGCAAATAAAGTTTCCGAAGCAGTATATGCCAGTAATGAGAAAGCCGAAGTGGATCCGTTTCACCTAGCACGGGTGTTGATGGCACAAGGTGAATGGGATGACGCGATTGAGGCATTCAAGCTGGCCGCGCAGAAAAATCCGAGCGATCGCATGCCATGGATTGAGATCGCAAAAATCCAACGCCAAAATTTGGTAAATCCACCCGCTGCAATCGCGACCTTAAGGCAAGCCATCGAAAGCCAAGATTGGGAGGAGAACGACGTCGCGTTTCTCATGTTCCGTCTCTCAGAAATTTACGAAGAAGATTTTCAAGACCTCAACGCCGCCGGGGCAATCCTGTCACAAATCATCGAACTCTTTCCAGAAACTCGCCACTCCGCCAACGCACGCACCAAACTTCATCATTGGGGAATGTGAAAAAGTTATGAGTTAGAAGTTATTTGATATTAGTTGTCTAAAAATCCCCCAACTCTTCCGCCATAGCTTACAGAGCGACGGCGGATCCCCACCATCTCCCCATTTCCTCTCCCCCCCCTC
>CAWUUP010000216.1:0-7108 GCA_963925255.1 uncultured Luteolibacter sp. | reverse complement strand
CACCCTACTCGGTGTCATGGACCGCACCCAAACGCCCATGGGTGGCCGACTCCTCCGCAATTGGTTGCTCCATCCCCTGCGCGACAAACAAGCTCTAGAACAACGCCAGGAAACCATCGCCGCTTTTCTCGCCGAGCCTTTCCTTTTATCTAAAGTTCGTGAGTCCCTGAAAGACATCCGCGACATCGAGCGCACCACCTCCCGCCTCTCGCAAAATTCCGGCAACCCTCGCGATCTCCAGTCCCTCTCCCTTTCCCTAAAACAAATCCCAACTCTGAAGGAACTCCTCTCTTCGCTTAGCTCCGCACTCCCTGCGCTAAGCTCCAACCTCCACTCCCTCCCACAACTCACTGAAATCCTAGAAGCCGCTTTATCCGACGAACCCCCGGCAAATATAAAAGACGGCAACATCATCCGCGACGGTTATAATCCCGAGCTCGATGAACTCCGCACCGCAGCCAGCGGCGGAAAAGATTGGATCGCCAGACTTCAAGAAGATGAACGCAAGCGAACGGGGATCGATTCCCTGAAAATCAAGTTCAACAACGTCTTCGGATATTTTATCGAAATCACCACTTCCCAGCTCGCCAAAGTTCCCGACGACTACACGCGCAAGCAAACCATGTCGAATGCCGAGCGCTACATCACCCCAGCGCTCAAGGAGATGGAAAACAAAGTGCTCGGAGCTGAGGAACGCTCCAAACAACTCGAATACGAACTGTTTTTACAACTTCGCCAGGAAGTCATCATACATCTTGCTGAGTTAAAAGAAACCGCATCGGCCATCGCAAATATCGATACTCTCTGCGCTCTGGCAGAAACCGCGCAGGTGCATCGCCACAGCCGACCCATCCTCACCGAGGGCACTGAGCTCATCATCAAGAACGGTCGCCATCCCGTTCTCGAGCAAACACTCACCGATACCAAGTTCGTTCCCAACGACACCGAACTCCTTCCTGAATCATCGCGTTTACAAATTCTAACCGGTCCCAACATGGCCGGAAAATCCACTTATATTCGTCAGCTTGCTCTCATCACCCTGATGGCACAGATCGGCGCTTATGTCCCAGCGGAATCGGCCACCATCGGCCTCGCGGACCGGATCTTCTGCCGCGTCGGCGCATCCGATGATCTCTCGCGTGGTCAATCGACCTTCATGGTCGAGATGTCAGAAACTGCTCTCATCCTCAATCATGCCACCGAAAAATCTTTGGTCATCCTCGATGAAATCGGCCGCGGAACCGCCACCTTCGATGGTCTCTCCATCGCGTGGGCGGTCGCTGAGCATTTGCACGACGAGATCAAATGCCGCACCCTCTTCGCCACCCATTACCACGAACTCACCGACCTCGCCAACACCCGCGATGCCGTCGTGAATTGCAATGTTGCGGTGCGTGAATGGAACGAAGAAATCATCTTCCTCCACAAAATCCTTCCCGGTGCCGCAGACAAATCCTACGGCATCCAAGTCGCCCGCCTCGCCGGACTACCCAAGCCCGTCCTCGCCCGCGCTAAATCCATTCTCTCGCACTTGGAAATGAATTCCTCCAAACCGGAAGCTCAAGAAAAACATCCAAAACCGAAGACCACCCAACTCGATGACTCACTCCCAAAACCAAAGTCACCACAGATGAACCTGTTTGATTTCTAAAAGCAGCTGAATTAACCAGCCGCTTTTCAACGTTTTGATGTTCCCAAAGGCAAGCCAGCATCACGCCAGGAATCAATTCCCATCGTCAATATGTACAGTTCATAATCGCGCCTCACCAGTTTCTTTGCAACATTCCTAGCTTCATTGCAGGTAAAGCCAAAACAATAGAGCACCACTTTCTTACCCTCTGCCTGTGCTTTTTGGATTTCAATATCACGTGCTTGAACCTGCTTATCATATTGATCATGCGGCCAGTTGATCGCTCCTGAGATATGATCGATCGCATAAAAATATGGAACTCTGACATCGTAAATCAAAACGTCACCTGACTGTTGAAGCGCGTAGAATTCTTCGATTCCCATACCCTTCGACTTACCCATCTTTTTACGATTTGGCGGCATCTTCAGGGGCTTACTTTTGATTTCGGTATGCTTTTTTACCACATCAGATTTTTCCACCTTAGTTGAACAAGACATAACAGCCAACGTACAACCTAACAAAGTAAGGCTTTTAAAAATACGGTTCATACGGTTCATCAATTTAGCTGCCAATCCCATAGCATTCCGTCCGAAGCAACTAGCTACTACAAAATCCGTTCGCTTGGGTTCTATCTACTTTCAGCATTTCAGATTTTCAGTGTTTCAGCATTTACCTAATAACCTTATCCATGCGCACGTCGTGTGATTCCATGACAATTTCATCAACGACCTGAAATGGAAAGCACACACCCATCTTAAGCGCCGATGGTCTAGCATTCTCTAGCATCCTGTCGTAGAAACCTTTACCGCGTCCCATGCGGCCACCACTTCGGTCAAATCCAATTCCAGGACAGAGGAAAATATCGACCTGTTTAACGCCTACTTCATCGAGTCCGTCTTTGGGTTCGATTATACCAAAAGCACCGACCTGCATTTCTTGATCAACATTTTTCACCCGATAGAAACTCAGATTCTCTCCCCTAACCCGCGGGAACACCCATTCTTTATCGACCTGTCCGAAAAGTTCAGACAAATCCACCTCACCCGGCAAGGCCATATAGGCAGCCACGATCCGACTCTTCGGCAGATTCTGCAATTCGTGGGCCAGCTGTTCGATGACTGCTTTTGAATCCGCCAACGGGTTCGACGTAGCGAGCCGCTTCAGTTCCTTTCGCAGTTGTTGTTTAGAATCCATTTCTCTTTGGTGAAATTTACTAAAAACTCTCTGCGTCCTCTTAGCCTTGGCGTAGTGGGTTGCGGTGAACTCTATATTAATTTAAGAAATAAGCCAGCCAGAGGCAGGCTCTCCAGCTCTCCTATACCGGAGCTTTATCCAAGCCGAAGGCATCATGCACAGCGCGGGCGGCGTCCTCAATATGCACTTCATCGACCGTAACGGCGATCTTGATTTCCGAAGTGGAGATCATGCCGATGTTGATTCCTTTGTCGCCGAGGGCTTTGAACATGGTCGCTGCCACACCGGAATGCGAACGCATGCCGATGCCCACTGCGGAAAGTTTAGCGATACCTGCTTCCGTTTGGATCTGCGCATCTGGGGAAAGCCCTGCAAGCAAAGGCTTAAGCGCTGCCTGTGCTTTTCCAAGATCGCTGGAATGCATGGTAAAGGAATGCCTCGAGAGATCATCGCTCGACGTATTCGACACGATCATATCAAGATTGATTTCTGCATCAGCGAGAACCCCGAGGATTTTTCCGGACATACCGGGAAGATCAGGGATACCGGAGATGGTGACACGAGCTTGCGAGCGCTCGATCGAAATACCACGGATGACGACGTTTTCCATATTGGGATGTTCTTCTAACACGAGAGTTCCTGGGTTATCATTAAGTGAGGATCTAACCTCGAAAACTACGCCGAATTTTTTTGCGAATTCGACCGAACGCGATTGCATGACTTTGGAGCCTGACGACGCCATTTCCAACATCTCATCATACGAAATTTCAGGTAATTTACGAGCGTTTTTCACGATGCGTGGATCACAGGTGTAAACCCCGTCCACATCGGTGAGGATCTGGCAAATATCCGCTTTCAAAGCTGCGGCCACCGCAATCGCGGTCAAATCCGAACCACCGCGTCCTAAAGTATGAACCATTCCGTCCAAGGTGATTCCTTGAAAACCAGCTACAACCAAGGTTTTACCCTCCTCGATGAAACGCTTCATCAGGGATGGATCCATATTTGAAATCCGCCCGCGAGTATGGCTTCCAGTCGTAAAAATCCCTGCCTGACGGCCTGTGACCGATGCGGCATCGACACCCTGCGCTTGCAGAGCCATAGACACCAACGCAATCGTTTGTTGCTCTCCTGTCGCCAAAAGGACGTCCAATTCGCGTTCAGATGGGTTCTCATCGAGCTCATTTGCCATCCCAATTAGCTTGTCCGTCACTCCGGACATCGCCGAAACCACGCCAATGACTTGATTCCCCTCGTCACGAGTCCGCTTCATTCGCGTAGCTACGTTACGAATGCGATCAATGGAACCCACAGAAGTTCCGCCATATTTCTGAACAATTAAAGCCATGGTATTGGGGCGGGCGGATTCAAGAGGGTTCTGCAAAAAACATCAAACCTTAACTTAAGGAGTGCGGATATCTTCCGAGGAATGGATCACGGTCCTGTGGGCCACAGGTCCTTACCCTATTCACGGCAGGGTCAACCGGTTCAGTTGACCGTAGAATCGAGAACTTCTCACTGACCTGTCCGAACTCGGCAATTTGTTCCCTCAATCCAAAATTCCCTCTCAGTCTCAGCGCTACGCTTCAAATACCCTAGGCCAATCTCCCCCTCAACGCTGGTGACTTCACCGCATGCTTTGCCTTCTTTGTTGGAGAACTCACCCAACTGCCCTACCCCATCGAACGTGAGTTTAATCAATCGACGATTCACTTTACCCGCGCTTTTGATTCGAGAAATCACTTCCTGCCCAATGTAGCAGCCTTTATTGTATGAAATATCCGTGGCGTCCAATCCTGCTTCTGGCGGCAACATTCCTACGGTAATCTCCTTACCCCAGAGCGGAATGCCTTTCTCGATTCTTTCCCGCTCACTTAGGTGCGCGTTAGGAAATTGAAAATCATTTATCGAAATCTCATCGCCCACATTCGTCACTTCAACATCATCGGCGATGAGATAGCGGGTTAATCTTGCCTCAAGCTCCTCTACCATTTCCCCACAACAAAACACGAGAACACTGTCGTCCACTTTCCCTTTCGCAATCCAAACGCGGAACTGCAACTTGCCTTTCGCGTCAGTAACACAACTAGGGAGAATTTCACCACTCATCATCACCTTGCGCACGTCCTGCGTAACTTGACCGTTGAGAAAACGCACCGCGTCCGGCCCACGAAACTCTAAAGCTCCCATTTTTCCGGCCAAATCAGTCATACGCTTTAATCAAAGCAGAGTAATCCAAACCCGCCATTCCCTGTTCACATAAAACGTTCATTTGAGCTGAAACGGCTGCCATCGCTGGCAATTCCACCCCCGCTGATTCAGCGAGCGCCAGCGCGTAGCGGCTGTCTTTCAACATGTTTGCCATGGTGAAATGTGCATCAAAGTCGCCTTTCATCATCAGCGGATACTTCATCGCCATTAGCGTTGAGCCAGAAGCGTTACGGGTCGCTGCCTCCAAAAAAATCTCAGGATTCACGCCATGCTTTTTCGCAATCGTCATCGCCTCACTCATGGCCTGCATCGTACAGGCAGAAATTAAATTCGTTGCGATCTTAGTAACGGTCGCTGTGCCAATTTCACCGCAATGGATGCAAGCTTTTGAGCTAACTGCGAGGTAATCAGAAATGCTCTGCAACGTTTCCTCACAACCTCCGGTGTAATAAAGCAACTGACCTGAACCCGCTGCGTCTTTACTGCCAGTGAATGGGACATCGAGAAAGTCACACCCTTTGGCAGCACATTGCTCCGCTAACCAAAGCGTGGTCGGAAGATCAACCGTTGCGTGGTTCATCACCAAGGTTCCCTGACGTAAGGACTGCTTAGCCGCACCGAAGACGTCCCGAACCATCGGGGCATCTTTGAGGTAAATCGATACGATATCCGCATTCACTACAGCCTCTTTCGAACTGGAGAATTCCCCTTCTAGCCCACGAAAAGTCCGACTCCAACATGATACCTTGTATCCTGCATCCACCAAACGTTGGCGAACTCGAGAGCCGACGATTCCTAAACCTAAAATCGCAATTTCCTGCTTATCCATGATCGTAAAATCTAAATCAGTCTTCGCGTTTAAGCGCAAGTTTCACCAACTTAGTGGATTGTTCTCTGATCTCTTTTACTTTCTCATGAGTCGGATCTCCTTCTTTTGGAATGACCATCTCATTTCTCAAACCTGAAAGCACATTGCGAATCTCAAGATAGTTGGGACGCTCAGAAATCTTTGGCTCTAAGCCGGCGACAACCTCAGTGTAATAATCAGCAATATCCTCACGCATGATCTTGGTCGCACGTTCAGCGGAAAACTGTTTATCGACCGCCACTGAAGAAACTTCCAGTGCACGAATCCAGCCACCTAAAGAAATTAAATGTGCCAGGTCTGCATCACGAAGCTTCACTAACTCCACTTCCACATCCTTTTGCGTCGCAGATAACTCCTTTTTTAACTGCGCAATATCCTGCTTTTTTGCACTTTCTAACAGACTAGCAGCATGACGGTTGATTCGATCTCCCGCACCCAACGCTTTCCCATAACGAGTTAAATCCGCAGCCATCCGTTCCACTTGATCCATCTGTCCCGCCTGCACTATGAGGAAACCATCGGCAATTAGGAATCCTAACTCAATCGCAAGATCTGCGCGATCCAGTGGCATACGCTCATTAACTTCACGCTGTGTCTCCACCAAAGGCAAGGGCATCAAAAACTGTAAAGTATCAAACAATTTTGAAATCGATGGTGCCGTAAATTCATTTACACCCAACTCAGCGAGAAAATGTTGATCCTCTATTAAATCATCAGGAACGCCCCCTTTATCGATGAAGACCTCTGGTTTTTCTTGAGGATCCACAGCCACTACCTCGGGCTCATCCATTTTTTCCAAACTTACCTCCACTTTTTCCTCAGAAATTAAAGACTTTACCTCTTCCTCACCGTAGCAAAGAGCAGTCATTGTCACCGCAACCATAAACACAAACCAGAATTTCATTTGCTGAATTTGACACTAACCCCAAGCCTCCGCAATCGCCAATTCATAGCTTAAGGCGGGAATATGTTATTTTTATAGTCTGAGGTCATTTCTCCCGCATCTTGCTACTTGTCTCTCCAAGTCATGCGTCTTTGAACCCCTCTCTTGACCCGCCTGCAGCATTCCCTTATGCACTGCGCCAGCGAATCACTCTATGTCCAACACGATCATCTACACCAAGACCGACGAGGCTCCAGCACTAGCGACCTATTCCCTGCTTCCCATCGTTCAGGCTTTCGCGAAACCCGCTGGAATCAACATC
>CAWUUP010000215.1:0-4190 GCA_963925255.1 uncultured Luteolibacter sp. | reverse complement strand
GCGGCCTGCGCGATTTCGACCCCAATATTGAAGGAAACTAGGGGCAAAGTGAGGGCCTTTCCGCTGAGATCTCCGAGCTTCTCCTTTAATACACTAGCAAACCCCAAACCATGAATGAGTCCAAAACCAAAGACCAGGTAGAGACGAGAGTTGCTGAGTTTTTTGACAAACAGATTTTCGATTCCAATCCACGCGATGCTGACGGCAATCAGGACTTCGATCCATTTGCTAGGAAAGTGCAGAATTCCAAAAATCGCTAGAGCCAAAGTGATTGAGTGGGCGAGCGTGAAAAGCAACGATTGGCCAAGCAGGGGTTTCAAGCGCGGGACCAACAGAAATAAGCCCAGAATGAAGAGAATGTGATCCAGCCCACTTGGAATGACGTGTCGAAAACCAGAGACGATCCAGCTTTCTGCCTGCTTTTGTTTTGAGGCAATGGTTTCTGTATCTTTGGTGGACACGATTTCCGATGCCTTCACTTTCAGCAGTATATTGGACATCCCAGAAAAAACGCTGAGCGTATTGAGCTCTTCGCCTTCAATCATGATGATGATGAGTTCAGAATTTAATTGATCATTCCAAAAAATAGAGAGCTCACCTGGTCCAGGGTGAGCTTCGACTTCGATCATCGCATTCGTTAAAGCCCAACCGCCGGTTTCCTCGGGAAGAACCAGAGGTTGTTTCATGAAATCAGAAAAATGAACTTTCCACTTCAGTATCTTGTCATTGAATTTCAGGGTCAGGAGCTGACGAAGGGAGTGTTCGATCTCGGCGACGTAACGATCTTGTTTAGCTTTCGACGCAGCCATGACGTCCTTACGCATGAGGGGAGGGGAGTCCTCAACGCCTCGCGTCTCTGGCAGAAAATATGCCATATCGAGTAAGCCTTTGAGAATCCATGTATTCTCGTTTCGTTCGAATTTTAACTCAACAGAGTCCACCTGATGAGCCGATGCTTGGGAAATAAACGTCGCGCAAATGAGGGTGCAGAAGACGAGCCGGAAAAGTTTCATAAAATGGAATACAGGAGAAAAATAACCCACGACGTATTGAGCGCGCAGTTGTTGGTAAGCTAGAGCGAAAATTTTCCGTCGCCATCGACACCATGCCAGCCAAGTTTTCCAAATGCGCGAAAGATGCACCGCATGATTTCACCATCCTCTTCGCCCTCGGCGTGTTCAACGGTTGCGGAAGATGACAAGCCGCGATGCGATTCAATGCTGATCACCGAGTTGTATCCTTCTAAGTAAATCCAGTCTCCCCATGCCTTCGTTTCGAGACGCGGCTCGAGGTGTTGTTTCTTGAGCGCGTCTAACACTTCCTTGAGTGTTGATGGCGCGGATGAATCTGAAAGTTGAAGTAGAGTTTCCATGGAAGGCGTTGGTTCAGGTAAACCTTAAAGCAATCGCTGCGGTGGGTCTATACGGAAGTCGGGCTTGACAGGATGTCATATATGATTTTTCGGAACCTGTAAAAATCGCTGCGGTGGATCGCTTAACAATTGGGCTCATTGCAATAAATGACTTCTATGATGTGAGTTAAGTGATCACATTATCGCCGATGCTGAATGATCCTGGACTGCTAGCTATTGCAATGTTTGCTGCGGTATGTATCGGCTTGTCAAAAGCTGGGTTCAGCGGGATCTCGATGGTTTCCGTGGTTTTGTTTGCGGATATTTATGGTGCAAAGGCATCAGTGGGGTTAGCTCTGCCGTTGTTGATTACTGCGGATCTCATGGCGTATCCCGCATTCATCAAGCACGGTTCATGGAAGCCGGTTTGGAAATTATTACCCACTACTTTAGTGGGTTTATTGCTGGGTTACTGGTTATTGGGAGAGATCGATGATGGGGCTGCGCGGCGTGTGATTGGGGGTTGCGTGATGTTTATGGTGGCGGTCCAAGCTTTTCGGAAATGGCGACCCGCGTTTTTTGATGCGATGGCGGAGTCGCGAGGTTTTGGTTATTCAGCAGGTGTGATGGGGGGTTTTTCTACCATGTTAGCTAACGCCGCGGGACCGGTGATTCAGCTTTATTTACTCACTCGGCGGATTCCAAAGATGGAATTGATCGGGATAGGCGCTCGGTTTTTTCTGCTGATCAATATAATCAAAATTCCTCTTAATGCGAAGCTCGCACTGATCACTGAAGAGAGCCTTTGGGAAAATGCAAAACTCCTGCCAGGAGTTTTCGTTGGGATTGTGATGGGTCGTTGGTTGATAGGACGGATTCCTCAAGCGGCATTTGAGTGGATGATCGTTGGCTTTTCGTTCGTTGCCGCCGCGAGGTTGCTTTGGGTCTAAGCCGAGTTTTATGAGTGACAACTTTTTAGGGATGCGTCAAATCGCGGAGAAGCATGATCCAACCGAATTTTAACCGTCCATCAAATACGCAGTGATCGATACTATCTCATCTGAAATTTCCTTTTATTGGCAGACTTTATGGCTGCTTCTCAAAACGCCATTTTTACATAGTGGAATGGTGTGGGGAATAGTTCCGCTTTATTTTGGGTGGTTTATGAATGAGCTCACTAGCGATAAGAAATCATTCAACACAGCGACCCAAAGTGGGTTCGCTTTCATCTGGGCGGGTATTCATTGGAGTCAAATCTATTTTCAAAAAGGCGGTGGGTTATCGCTTATTTTTAGGAACGGACTACCGACGATCACGGCTCTAGTGACATCGCTCGTCTTAATCATAGGCGCTGTTGCCTTCATTAGCGGAATTCGTAAATGCTACCCGAAATATTGCTCATTTCTTGGGCATGCCAGGTTCGCTAACTACTTCATGATCGCGATTTTCGCGATGCAATCCAACTACCTCACGTGGACTTGGGATAGATTGATCGCGATGGTTGGTTTTTCCATTCCGATCTGGATCATTGTGCATTTTTCCTTCAAGCCCATTCGTGGCAGATAGCCGCACATTAGAAAAAACTGAAAGTGTGAATGAGCAACCCGGCTAGGCCTTTGTTTGCTCGGCTAAGCTTGGGAAAGTCCGATTCAGGTTCGAACTGCCCCATGATATCTTTTTCGGGAAATTCCACTTCTGTAAGATTTTACTCAAGGCGCGGACGCAGATTGCAGAAAATAAAGATTTTTAATAAAAATTAAAAAAATCCAGAGGGTGGCTTCGCTTCATATCATGGAAGCGGCAATATTTAGACGGGCAAGCGCTTTCACTTAGCTAAAGCCTGAGAAATTCTGTTTTATCCCAAATCTTTGACCTTATGAAAATCATCCACAAATCCAAAAATGGTGAAACTCGCGAAGTTCTTCTTAAGGAATATTTTATCAATGCTTCTCTCATTGCGTTGCTCAAACGAGTCGGTCAAGAGGCAGCAGCATTGGCTCCGTCTCATGCGAAATCCGCGGCACTTGCGCGGGTTCGCCGTTAATTTTTTGTTCCTGTTGTTGATGTGCTGCGAAAGCTAGCATCGTGATTCGGCGAGAGCCTTCAGTATCTTTAGAAAACCATTTTCAATAATCTCTAGATGCCACTGAAGGTTACCGTTGAATCACGATGCTACTTTTCCATCGCATACCTCATGTCGCTCAGTCGGCTTTGATTTTCCAATGTGGGAAGACACATTTAGGGATGAATTTTTCGGAGATCTCCAAATGAGCTCAGTTTTTCTTTTCGCCCCACCTCGATTCAATGTTAGGTGTGTTTAATGAGTAAGAAAAAGGTCTGTCCCGTTTGCCCAGTCATTACTGATGAGCACAAGATTACTGAGGAGGAAATCCTCGAACAAAAGATCTTTGAGCTTGAGGTAGAAGAGCGCTCTTGGCTATCGGGTCCGCGTTCTCGATTTCATGATTTATGTTCGCTGTTTCGCGTTGGTCTAGATTTGATAGGTGCGTATCGTATTCTGCATTTCGTTGGTCCCTGCGTAACCATTTTCGGATCTGCTAGAACTAAGCCCGGAACGCGTTGGTATGAATTGGCGAGGCAAATGGGAGCTGCAAGCGCTGAACTCGGGTTCACGGTGATCACTGGCGGAGGTCCGGGCATCATGCAGGCAGGTAATCAAGGCGCTTTCGAGGCCGGCGGCCGCTCGATTGGGGTCAATATCATTCTGCCTTTTGAGCAAGAGGTGAATCCTTACGTGAACCGCTCGGTATATATGCGTTATTTTTTCACCCGTAAAACCATGTTGGTGAAATATTCGTATGCGTTTATCGTTATGCCG
>CAWUUP010000214.1:0-2627 GCA_963925255.1 uncultured Luteolibacter sp. | reverse complement strand
TATTGCATCGCGCGGTAGAGCACCGAGGAGTTCAGGGTGGTGTCGCCATCGTCGGTTAGCATTTTCACTCCGGCGGCGCGCATGCCATCGATTCCTGCCATGTCTTTTCCTTCGCGACCTTTGGTGACACAGCCAGAGGTGTAGATGGGAATCCGAGAGTTACGTCTTCCGGATTCGAGAACTGCGCTGACAGAAGCTCCGGAATCGAGTGCTGGGGAGGTATTTGGCATCATGACGATGCCGGTGATCCCGCCGTTAATGGCCGATTCAGAACCGGTGGAGATGTTTTCTTTATGCTCTTGACCGGGCTCACGGAAATGAACGTGAGCATCGAAAAATGCGGGGCAGAGAACCTGATTTTTGCAGTCGATGACCTTTGCTCCGTCTGCTGCGGTAATGCCTTTGGCGATTTTTTGAATCACACCATCGACGATCAGAACATCTGCTGAAAGTAAGTCGGGCGAAGATTCAGAGACGATGCGTGTGTTTCGCAGAAGCAGGTTCATGCGCCGAATCATAATTTTTAAATCTCAAATCTCAAACCTCAAATTTGGAAGCGTGATTTAGAGTGAGTATGGGACGTATTGGGCACATCAGTCCGATACGGGGTTACACAGGTAAAAACGCCCCTAAATTGCTTAAATGGCACGTGTTTTGCTTTAAATTACTTGTCGGTGGAGCCGTCAGATGATTTTTTGTCCCTGCGTCACTGCAAAACCAATCGCTAACCCGAATCAAACAACAACTAAAATGGCTAAATACGTATTAGAGTACCTCTGGCTGGACGGCTACACACCTGTTCCAAACATCCGCGGCAAATCCCAAGTTAAGGAATTCGCATCTTTCCCTAAACTCGAAGAACTCCCTGAGTGGGGCTTCGACGGCAGTTCGACTCAACAGGCACCGGGCGGCAGCTCCGACTGCGTCCTGAAGCCGGTCGCCATTTATCCGGATACTACCCGTCGCAACGGTGCGATCGTCATGTGCGAAGTTATGATGCCCGACGGCACTCCGCACCCTTCCAACGCACGCGCCACGGTCCTCGACGACGAAGGTGCATGGTTCGGCTTTGAACAAGAGTATTTCCTCGTTCAAGACGGCAAGCCACTCGGCTTCCCACAAGACGGGTATCCTGCTCCACAGGGTCCTTACTATTGTGGTGCTGGCTACAAAAACGTAGGTGACATCGCTCGCACGATCGTTAATGAGCATCTTGATCTTTGCATCGACGCTGGAATCAACCACGAAGGTATCAACGCCGAGGTTGCTAAAGGCCAATGGGAATTCCAGATTTTCGGTAAAGGCTCCAAGAAAGCTGCTGACCAAATGTGGGTTGCTCGTTACCTCCTTAACAGACTTTGTGAAAAATACGGTATCGACGTGGATTACCACTGCAAACCGATCAAAGGCGACTGGAACGGTTCCGGTATGCACGCAAACTTCTCCACGACTTATCTTCGTGAAAAAGGTGGAAAAGCTTACTTCGAAGCTCTTATGGCTCAATTTTCTAAAAATGTTGAAGAGCACATCGCAGTCTACGGCCCAGATAACCACCTTCGCTTGACCGGTCTCCACGAGACTCAGTCGATCGACAAGTTCTCCTATGGAGTTGCTGACCGTGGTGCGTCCATCCGTGTTCCACACGGCTTTGTTAAAGGCGACAAATATCAAGGTTACCTTGAAGACCGTCGTCCGAACTCCCAAGGTGATCCATATCAGATCGCTTCACGCATCCTTAAGACGATCTCCGAAGTCCCGCTTCCATAAGCTAGCGACTGACATAGATCTTGTCATTTTTAAGCCGTCTTTCTTTCTTGGGAAGGCGGCTTTTATCTTATAAAATATAGACTTTTTTTAAGTTACATGAGTTAGAACTTGAAACCTTGCTAGATTTCATGGAAACGCTCAGATTCAGCAACAAGGAATGCTAAAGACCTCACAAGATGAAGAATTGATCTTCACTGGAATACCCGCATCACCGGGAATTGCAGTGGCGCCTATTCATGTCATCGCCCGTGGCTTTTCAGCCCCTGAGATTTATGAAATCCCTGAAGAGCAGGTTGCGGAGGAACAAGCGCGGTTTCAAAATGCGGTCAATATCACCAAGAAGCAGCTGAAAGATTTACAGAAGCGCTTGGAGTCTCTGGCTGGAAATTCGGAGAGTGAGATTTTCGAAGCACACGTGATGTTGCTGGAGGATAAGTCATTGATCAGTCGCGTGATGACAGCGATTGAGAAACGTCAACAAAATGCGGAATACGCGTTCTATGCAGTGATGCAGAATTTCTTGGAAGCGATGCGACGGATTCCTGATGCGTATCTACGCGAACGCACAGCTGACATCGAGGATGTATCTCAGCGAGTGTTGAGAAATTTTCAGGTTGATGAAGATAGTTGGCAGCAAGCTCCAGATGGAACACACATTCTTTTGGCGTATGATTTGTCGCCGTCAGACACAGCATCGATGAACCGCAGACATCTGCTAGGTTTTGCAACTGAGCAGGGAAGTGTGAACTCACACACGGCGATTCTTGCGCGTTCGTTTGGAATTCCAGCAGTGGTTGGTCTTGAAGCTTCTGTCATTCAAGTGACCGCGTTGACCCCAGCGGTGATCGATGGATATTCCG
>CAWUUP010000213.1:0-2754 GCA_963925255.1 uncultured Luteolibacter sp. | reverse complement strand
CCAGACTCGGCGAAAGACAAAATGAAAAATTCCGCCATGCTATCGATGTAAAACTTGATGAAGATTTCAAACGCCACGATTCCGTTATCCATCTAGACATCCACTCCGAGCCCATCGCTGATGGAAAAATCACCTTCGAATTTACCGGTGATTCACTAGCAGAAAAATTCTCAGTCTCGGCGGTGAAAAACCTAACCATTCCGGAAATTTCTGCTTGTAGCAAACCCATGAAGGAAATTAGTCCCATGCTTGAGAACATGCTTCAAAAAGAGATTCCCGGAAAAATCGGCATCGTTCGCATTACCGTATCTCAATCCTTCTTTATGAGATCCCAACCTCTCCGCTGGGAGACTGCTAAAAAAGCCATCATTCTTGCAGTATTCACTGCCGCCACAAGCATCAACACAAGCCCTCCAACCAACTTGCAGTTCGATTTTTAAGATTTGAATCTTAACCCAAAAGGCTGGCTTCGCCACGCCCTAACAACTCCCGAATTCAACCAACACCTGGCCCCGTTCGCCAATGGTGTAGGAACGATCGTGTTCGATCATGCCGATGAGGCATCGCATTCCTTCTTTATCGCCCTCGCCTGCACTGCATCCAAAGACCTAGGAAAAAAGCGACAATGGATCATTCATGAATCTCCTCGCCAGCGCGAACGACTCGCTACAGAACTGGAACTCTGGGGCATCACGGCTGTTGTCTTGCCGGATTCTCCGGTAAATCCAGAAAACAATCTGCATGAAATTGCCGACCCCGAAACCGCGGCCGAATGGTTTTCTATTTTGGAAACTCTTGCCATATCGGATTCCTTCGCCGTGATCTGTGGACCCGATTCCTTTTCCCAATACGCTCCCTCGGCGAAATCCCTACTCTCTAACCGCACTCACCTCAAATCCGGTCTCATCCTGGATCCCACCGCTTTCGCGGAAACTCTTACCGAACACGGCTACGAACGTTTCCCTACCGTCACCGGCCGTGGTCACTTTGCAATCCGTGGTGGCATCCTCGATCTCTTCCCCTTCCAATCCCCTCGTCCCCTGCGTTTGGAATTTTTTGATACGGAACTCGAATCCATCCGCGAGTTCGATCTCAACTCCCAAGCCTCCACCCGTAAGATAGGGGAAATCCAACTCCTCCTAACAGAACCACCAGCGGTGGCAACGATTGCAGATTATCTAAAATCCAGCGACACCATCATCTCCATAGTGACTGGGACTTGCAGTCCCAGCATGTCGGAGGGACTTGCAGTCCCTCTCCCCCATTTCCTAATCACCGAAAACACCGCCGAAGGCGTCATCGAAGAAGACTTCACCTTCGCCTCCTACAGCTCCCCACTCGGCACCTTCGATGCCGGTGATTTCGTGCTCGATGAACTCCGCCGCGAGGCTTTTTTTAAACAACTCAACGAATGGCAACGCGATGCATGGGACATCGGCATTGTCTTCTCGACGAAAGGCGAACTCGAACGCTTTACGGAACTCTCTGGAAAAGATCTCGAACGAGATCTTGGCCTCACTCCAGTGATCGGTGAACTGGTTTCCTCATTCACGCTCCCCGTCACGAAACTCGCGGTGCTTTCCTCTTCGGAACTTTTTGGCCGTTACCGCACACCCGGTGCAGCCCGTCGCTCAACCGTGGAAAAAGCACGCGCCATCCGCGCCCGCGCCACGCTTGATGATATCGAGCCGGGCGATCTGGTGGTCCATTACGAATACGGTATCGGGAAATTCAAAGGCATCGTCCAGGAAGAGGAGGGCGAAGAACTCCAGATCGAATACAAAGACGGCTCAATCCTTTCCGTTCCGTTAGAACAAGCTCACCTATTAGGAAAATACATAGGCGTTGGTGGTAAAACTCCTGACCTCAACAAACTCGGCAACGCCACTTGGCAGAAAAACCGCAAGTCCGCTGAAAAATCGATACTCGATTACGCCGCCCGCTTACTCCGCATCCAAGCCGAACGTGAACACGATCAAGGTCACGCTCATCCACCCGATACCCGCTGGATGTTCGAGTTCGAGCAATCTTTCCATTACACCGAAACACCTGATCAGAAACAAGCAATCATCGATACCAAACACGATCTCGAAGCGCCACGTCCGATGGATCGTTTGATCTGTGGTGATGTCGGTTTCGGAAAAACTGAAGTTGCGATCCGCGCCGCCTTCAAAGCTATCACCGGCGGAAAACAAGTCGCGCTGCTCTGCCCAACCACCGTCCTCGCGGAACAACATTGGCGCACGTTTCGTGAACGCTTTTCCGACTACCCGATCCGTGTCGATCTCCTCAACCGCTTCCGCTCCGCCGCCGAAGTCCGCAACACTATCGCAGGTCTCGCCGATGGCTCCGTCGATATGGTCATCGGCACGCATCGACTCATCTCTGGAGATGTAGCTTACAAAGATCTCGGACTCGCGGTCGTCGATGAAGAGCAACGGTTCGGCGTCGCGCATAAGGAGAAATTCAAAGAGCTGTTCCGTCAGGTCGATGTCCTAACCCTTTCCGCCACCCCGATTCCGCGCACGCTTTACATGGCACTCATGGGCGCACGCGACATGTCCACCATCGACACCCCACCTCTGAACCGCCTCCCAGTTTCCACCACAGTCACCGCTTACGACGAACGCATCATCCGTGATGCGATCCGCCGCGAGATGAAACGCGGTGGTCAGGTCTTCTTCCTCCACAACCGAGTAAAGACGATCGAGATGGTTCACAAAAAACTCAAAGAACTCGTCCCAGAAGCACGAG
>CAWUUP010000212.1:0-3501 GCA_963925255.1 uncultured Luteolibacter sp. | reverse complement strand
GGTAACGATCTCCACCTGCTTACGGTTGATGGAAGATGCCTCAACGGTGGCTTGCCAGTGTTCATTACTGTGAGTTCCTCGGCCAAAACCGGTCATGGATTGCATGTCGACATTCAAATCGCCAAACCCATCTTTGTCGATGGTGCAATTGTTACTTATCCTTGTTTAGAAATAACCGATGCAGCGATGTCTTGAATAGTAATCTGTAGAGAGGTATTTCCTCGAAATGTATTCCGATCAATCGTGAAGGCAATATCCCAAGGTGTTTTGGGTAATTCCCGCTCACCACCGCCGAAAAATATGGCGGATTTCTCATCGTATCCCTGACGCAAATTCAAGCGTAAGTGGTTATTCTTCATTTTGAAGGGTGATGAACTAAGTTCCACCTCACGACTAACAAAGACAGGTTGTGGATTACTGTTTCCAAAAGGCTGAAGCAGTTCGTAGCTAGCAAGGAAATCAAGGGATAGCTGAGAAAAATCAATTTCTGCGTCATAGATAAGACGGGGCATGCGATCTTCTTCGGTAGAGTTTTCCATCACATAGGAAGCAAAATTCTCACGGAAGCGATCCAACGATTCTTCATGAATCGAAAGCCCAGCAGCCATGGCGTGTCCGCCACCTGTAATCAAATCGTCTTCGCAGGCACGAATCGCTTCAACTAGAGAAATACCCTCAATACTGCGTCCAGAGCCTTTACCAATCCCTTGTTCATCAATCGCGATCACAAAGGTAGGTTTGTAATATTGCCGCATAAGCCGAGAAGCAACGATGCCGACTACGCCGTGATGCCATGTTCTGGAGCCTATGACGATCACAGGATCGTTGCTAGGATCAAAATCTTCGCTGAGTTGCTTCATTGCATCCTCACGGATGTGCTTTTCGCAGGTTTGGCGTTGGCGGTTATATAGATCGAGTTTTTCAGCAAGTTTAGCGGCTTCAAGTTTACAATCCGTGCTAAGAGTTGCTAATGCATCTTCAGGACAGTCCATCCTTCCCGCAGCATTGATCCGTGGGCCGATTCTGAATCCGACATCCATAGAAGTTGGTAGATCTTTTACACCTGCGATTTCTTTTAGAGCATGAAGCCCAGGATTGTTAGTTGATGCCAAACATTTAAGACCATGCCGAACTAGGATACGATTCTCTCCAATGAGAGGAACAATATCTGAAATCGTAGCGATAGCAGTGAGATCAAGTAGGCCTTTTAACTCGAGATCTGTCTGACGAGTTTTCAATAATGCATGGCCGAGCTTAAAAACTACGCCAGCCGCGCAGAGGTAAGTGAAATCGGATCCGCATTTAGGATTTACTAGAGCGCAGCAATCAGGTCGACCTAACAGACTAGGCTCATGATGATCCACAACGACCACATCGACTCCTTGTGTGCCTAGATGAGCGATTTCATCTATCGATACCGTTCCGCAATCAACGGAAATAAGGAGGTCAGGCTTAGCGCCCTCAGACATACAACGTTCCAATGCAGCCAAACTCAAACCATAGCCTTCGGTGCCGCGTCGCGGGATGAACGTACGCGCTTCAATTCCATAAGCTTTGAGAATCTTGGACAACAGCGTGATAGATGAAATACCATCAACATCGTAATCACCGTAGATGCAGACGCTTTGGTTTTTATCGACAGCCTCCAATATACGAGTGACTGCAAGTTGCATTTCAGGGATCAGAAATGGATCCGCGAGATCTCGTAGTTTTGGATGAAGGAACGATTCAATTTGTTCATGGGCAATTCCGCGTTGGGTTACCAAAACTCGGACGATATCCGGGAAACCGGATGAATCGTCATAAGTTACTAGTTTGGGCTCACCACGTAGCAGCCATCGGAAAGCCATAGCACACATCATTCAGAGGTTGATTCTGAATTAGCCTTTGAGGGTTACTAGCTCGTCTGTATGAATCGTTTGCTTAGCTCTGTAGAGGGCGACGATAATAGCAAGACCAACGGCTACTTCTGCTGCTGCCACGGTGATAACAAAGAATACCAACATCTGACCATTGTAGTCAGGCAATCCGTTTGAAGTGACGTTGAAACGAGAGAATGCGACCAAAGTTAGATTCGCCGCGCTGAGCATTAGCTCAAGGCACATGAAGACGATGATCATGTTGCGCCTTAGCACGACGCCAGCCAAACCAATGGAGAACAGTAGTCCGGAGACGAGGAGATAATCGTTTAGAGAGGACATTTGAAATTAGAGATTAGTAATTATGGCTTAGATCCATCGGATTTCTTGGAAAGAACCACCACTCCAACCGTGGCGACTAAAAGAAGCACACCGAGGATTTGCAGAGGAAGATTGTATTCAGTAAAGAGGGTATAGCCAATGAGATGAACATCAGGGAGTTTGCCTTCGTTAAGTGCGGTGGCGATTTTGGTTCCTTCTTGATAATGACTAGAAGCTGCGGCGAGATATTCAGCAGTGAGCGGGGGTGCTGTTTGGTGGGGGAGTTTATGGCCGAGGACACCAACGAGTTGGATGAAAAACACGACAACCAAGGCAAGTCCTGCGAAAAGAGGAGCCCCGTTTGACGCACGTTTTTTCTCATCTTTCAAATCCAGAAGCATGATGATGAATAAGAACAACACCATGATCGCACCGGAATAGACGAGGATTTGGATAATGCCGACAAAGAAGGCACTGAGACCGATGAAAAGGGCAGCGAGGCCAACGAAAGAAGTAACCATCGCAAGCGCGCTTGAAACCGGATTACGAAATGCTATAACAGCGCATGCGCCGATCAGCATGATCGTTGAGAAAAGCCAAAATAGATAAGAGGGCATAAACTTTAAATTCTAAATTTTAAATTCGAAATTCTAAACGAACTATTTCAATTCATTCCATTTATTGACGAGACCGACACGCACGCCGCCGATTTCGTAGAGTTTCTTTTTATTGTGAACCATTTGGTCACGTGAGGTACCAGTGATAAGGTAGTCTTTACGGAGGTAGATCGCTTGTTCTGGGCAGACTTCCTCACACATGCCGCAGTAGATGCAGCGAGTCATATCGATATCGAATTCCAACGGACGTTTCTCAACTTTAGCCCATGCGTCATCAGATGGAATTTCGGAAGGGGTGATCTTGATTGCCTTAGGAGGGCAGATGAACTCGCAAAGTTGGCAGGAAACGCAACGTTCACGACCTTGCTCATCGGTCACGAGAGTCGGTGCTCCGCGGTAGTATTCCGGCATGTGATCATCCCAGCGCTGCTCAGGGAACTGCATGGTTATACCAAGGCCGGAAGACGCGAGGCCTTTGGCTCCAGCAGATTTTCCACGAAGTGATTTAATCGCGTGGGTGAGAGTCAGGAAAAAGCCTTTGAAAATAGCGCCGAGATAAATTTTTTCTCCGGCGTCGAGTTTCGGGCGAGTGAGCTTGATGGTAGGCATGGAGGTAAAAGCTGAAAAACTAAAATGCTGAAATGAATAGGTAATTGCTGGATTAGGCGCGGAGGATTTTTGCTGGGGGTTCGGAAACTTTCGCG
>CAWUUP010000211.1:0-9191 GCA_963925255.1 uncultured Luteolibacter sp. | reverse complement strand
GCCAGACACGCCGCCCTTTCAAATCTTCCAAACATTTTTCCAATGATGGGTCACCCAGCTCCGGCCATGGATGAATGCAACCATAACCATCCCCCACACGAATCAATGCCCCTTCGAATTCACGACGCGATGAAATGGAATTCAAAAAGCTCCGCGCCTTCAGGCGATAGGGAGAAATCCAGATATCTGTGCGTTCTAAAAATTCCATATAAAAAACTAACCTAACAATTCATCGGTCATAGCCATCCACTCATCTTCTAAAGTCAGCTTCTTATTAGGCATTTCTTTACCAGCAAGCGAATACCAATAACGCGCATTTTCCAAATCCCCTTCCTCACGATGCAACCATGCATGAATCCACGAACCCGCTTTTCCCGGTAAATCCTGACAGATATCGTGCGCCTTATCCCATTTTCCTGCCCGCGCATACCACAAGCACTCACCAACAGCTCCTAATCCAGTGGGTAGCTGCATATCATCTATTGCAGATTGTGCTAAATCAGCGGCTTTCATCAATACCAAGATCGATAACCTCTCTCTTTCTTTAAGCAAACAAAAACCCGGCGAACCTCCAGATCCAGAGCACTTGATTAATGGATCTGAACCTCTTTGAAAAATTTAACCATCAACATTGTATCACTTGGATAGATATGCGTGCCACGCTGAATGCAATGCACCATCGGCCCACCAACTTTTTCATCAGCGGGTTTGTATAACAGGAAATTCTTAGCCCACACTTCACCCTCGTTTTTACAACCGTTTGTATGTTTCACCAAACTCATCACTCTCTCCTACCAAGCAAAATTGACTAGTGGTCATTCTTACCAGCTATGTGCAAACAAGCTTTGGGTTTAAGATCTTTATCCCTCTGGTCATCTAGTTTTACCTGCTAGCCATTTCGTTTACCTTCTTCATCAGTGAGCTGCCCAGGCGTTGATAATCCTTGTGGACTTCTGTTTGTTCACAGGAAACACCATCGCCTATCGTTCCATGCCATCAACTTTGAAATCCATTAAAATCGATTCGCACTTTAGCTGACCCATACAAGTTGATCGAAAAAACCAAAGAAAAAACCAAAGTCTTGGTCACTCTTAGATGAACTTTCGCGCGAATTGAAAGTTGCAGTTTTTTTCACTAAATTTTCTAACGAAAAATAACGATTCATAAAAATTTATCTGGTCACCCATAATGTATTGGTTTTTGCTAACTGTGCCATGAAGGTTACTAAGTCCTCCCCCTTAGTGTTTGCTATAGTTCTAGCTTTCACTTCCGTCGTTCCCGCCCAACTTCCATCTATCGATAAGAAGCCGTGGGAAAACTATTTCTTCGTTCTCAAACAACGAAAATACCAGTTCGGCATTACAACCGAGGGAGATGCAGTTTTCTATCCACTCACGAAACGCGGTGAGATCATCAGTGAAAGCAATCCTATCATATTCAAAGTCGAATTCCTCGAGTCAAAATCAAATGGTAAATTCACCAGCAAAAAAATCAATCCCAGCTCACTGAAGTCTGACCAGACTCCTGCATACAATCCAGATAAGCCTATCACTTATTCCGGCACCGTCACAGGTGATGCAGCTTTTGAAATCACTATCACTCCCTCACGCGATGGATTCGGGATCACTGGAAAAATCACTGACAAGGGCAAGCTCACGAATCCACTCAATGTCGCCATCAAAATAGGACTGAGACCCTACGTAAGAGACACGACCCGCACTGACTCCGAAATCAAAAGTTTCAAACAACGCATCAAACGAGATAAATTTGAGGCGACCATCGCTTTAGGAAATCGCAAACCATACGATTTCAAAGATCCTGTAAACTTCCACTCAGATATGCCCAACGGAGTTGAGAGCCTTACCATGAAAGCATCGGGATTTGATTTTACAGAATTCACCGTTTCTGTTGGAGGCAGCGCAAAAATCATGTTCGAAGACCAAGAGCAAGTCGTCGCGGATGGGGCTGATATAAGGTGGATCATTCCTACAGAGACCAATTCAAATAAAGACATCCTCAAAATCAGCGCGAAATGAGCCTAATATATTGAATTATGAGAAACCTGCGCTAGCTCTCTTTAAATCCATAATTTTTAAATATAACTTCATTGATGCCTGTTGACGGGTCAGCAATTTCTGCCCAAGCTGCACATGAAACCACTCGCAACTCTTAATTATATGACCATATTTAGACGCTTTTTCGCTGTAGCACTCGCCTCTTCCCTAATTTCTGCGGCAAGTGCCCAAAATCTCAAAGTCGCAACTGTAGATATGCAGGAGCTCTTCAAGCAATACTATCAAACCGCTGAAGCTCAGGATTTAATCAACGTCGAACGTGCGAAGATTAACCAAGACAACGAGGAACGCCTCAAACGTATCCGCGAGATCGAGACCAATCTCGAAGGCTTAAAAAAGCAAGTCGAAGACCCTTCGGTGAACGAGTCCAAGAAGCAAAGCCTGGTCAAAGATTTCCAACTTCAACAGCAAGAAGGAATTCAACTAGACAAAGAGCGCCGTGAATTTATCCAACGCCGCACCACAGCATTGAACGAGAACATGGTTCAACGCATGAAAAGCATCCTTGAAGACATCCGTAAATTGGTCGAAGAAAGATCGAAAGCAGACAACTACGATTTTATCTTTGATAAATCCGGCATGAGCACCTCACAGGTTCCAGTGCTTATTTACAGCAAGGACGCGACTGATATCACCGCGAGCCTTCTCAAAGTCTTAAACAAGAACGCACCGGCTGTGAAGAAGGACGCAGACAAGCCAAAGACCCCTAAAACAAGCAAGGGAAAATAATCCTAAGCCCCTCCACTTTGGCCATTCATCTTAGTCTCTCTGAACTCACCAGCCTCATTGATGGTAATATCATTTGTGGTGAGGTGAGTTCTCTTTTTTCCGGAATGGCCGCTCTTGATGCGGCAGGACCTGAAGAAATCAGCTTTCTCGGAAACGAAAAGTATCTGCCACATTTCCTCTCAACCAAAGCAGGAGCGGTGATCGTTCCAGTTGGATACGATTTCAAGACTGATGGCCCAGCTCTAATTGCTGTCGCAAACCCGTCCCTCTCGTTCGCAGCGGTGGTCCGCCATTTTGCCAATCATACACGTGAATTCAAGCCCGGCGTCCATCCATCGGCCAGCGTTGCTACATCGGCTGTATTGAATCCTGAGAAAACCAGAATTCATGCCGGTGCCGTAATTATGGATGGAGCCACGATTGGTGATGGCTCTGAGATCGGCCCCAATGCAGTGATTTATGATGACGCGATCATCGGTGAAAACTGCCAGATCCGTGGCAATGTTACGATCGCCGAGCGCTGCATCATCGGCTCAAACGTCATCATTCATCCCGGAACGGTCATCGGCTCAGATGGCTACGGCTACGAGTTCAGCCAAGGTAAACACGTCAAAATCGATCAGGTCGGCATCGTCGTTATCGGCGATGATGTGGAGATCGGCTCAAATACAACCATCGATCGTGCGCGCTTCGGAAAAACCGTCATCGGCGAAGGCACCAAGATCGATAACTTAGTTCAAATCGGCCACAACGTGATCATTGGCAAGCACTGCCTGATTGTTTCCCAATGTGGACTTGCGGGCAGTTGCTGCATCGAAGACTACGTCACCGTCGCCGCTCAATCAGGCATCGCCGGGCACGTCACAGTTGGTGCAAACACCATCCTAGCCGGACGCGCTGGAGTCACCACCAATCTTGCCGGAGGTATGGCATACGCAGGTAAACCCGCCATTCCAATGAAAGAAGACACCAAGCTTCAAGCTCACGTCCGGCGCTTACCAAAACTCCTTGAACGAGTGAAAGCACTAGAGAAGATCGTTTCCAAAAAAGCATCCGAATAATCTTCTGTCATGTTTGATTTTTCCTGGTTCTCACAACCTGATGCTTGGGCCGCTCTTTTAACGCTCACTCTTTTGGAAATCATCCTCGGAATCGATAATATCGTTTTCATTTCCATCCTTTCCGATCGTTTGCCACCAGAACAACGTGCCAAGGGCCGCACCATAGGCCTCGCGCTTGCGATGATCACTCGCCTGATGCTGCTTGCTACAATCAGTTGGATCATGAGCCTCAAAGCCGTGTTGTTTTCCATACCTGTGCATCCAGCGTTCTGGAATATGTCGCCTCATGCGGCCGAACATGACGGTCTGCTCGGCATCAGTGGCAAAAGCTTAATACTTCTCATCGGAGGATGTTTCCTCATTTGGAAAGCGACCAAAGAAATTCATCACAAACTCGAAGATCACCAAGATGCACATAAAACATCGAAAGTCGCCAGCCTCGGCGCCGTTCTCGCACAAATCGCGATCATCGATATTGTGTTCTCTATCGATTCCGTGATCACCGCAGCAGGTATGGCGGATCACCTTTCAGTGATGATGCTGGCCGTAGTGATTTCAGTCGGTGTGATGATGCTGGCCGCTGGAACGATTAGTAATTTTGTTTCCAAACATCCCTCCGTAAAAATGCTCGCTTTGTCATTCTTGATCTTGATCGGCACTGCGTTGATCGCCGAAGGCTTCCATTTCCAAATCCCCAAAGGCTACATCTACTTCGCGATGGCATTCTCACTCAGTGTTGAATTACTGAACCTTAAAATCCGCAATCGCGGATCGGTTCCGACTCCGCATTAAACAACCGTCCGCTCGCTATTGATTGCTTCACCTCGCGCATAGCGAGAGATACTGTCGATCGTCGTATCCGCAATCGATTGCAAAGCTTCTTCGGTTAGAAATGCTTGATGTGAGGTCACCAACACATTTGGAAACGTCAGTAGTCGTGATAACACATCGTCTTGCAGAGCCGTCGCCGAATGATCTTCGAAAAACACTCCTTCCTCTTCCTCGTAAACATCCAACGCGACTCCACCGAGTTGCTGCGTCTTCAACGCTTCGATTACTGCCGCGCTGTCCACCAGTTTTCCACGACTTGTATTGATCAGATACGCACCCTTTTTCATCTGTGAAATCGTCTCCGCGTTGAGTAAATGAAAGCTCTCTTTGGTGAGAGGAAGATGTAGGGAAACGATGTCTGATTTCGATAGCACTTCTGCCTGTGAAACATAAGTTGCACCGATTTTTTCCGCCCATGCGGAATCAGGAAAAAGATCGTGCACCAAGACATCACAACCAAACCCACGGAAAATCTTAGCTGCTATTTTACCAATTTTTCCCGTGCCTAGAATCCCAACGGTTTTTCCATGGAGATCAAAACCGACCAAGCCACTGAGTGAAAAATTTAATTCACGAACCCGATTGTATGCGCGATGGATTTTCCGATTTAGGGTTAGCATTAGAGCAACTGAGTGTTCTGCCACAGAGTAAGGCGAATACGCAGGCACCCGAACCACCTGAATCCCATGGGATTTCGCAGCTTCGAGATCGATATTATTAAAGCCAGCACATCTCAGAGCCACCAAACATATCCCCTGCTCCGCCAAGTTTTTCAAACAGGCTGCATCAATAGAATCATTTACAAACACACAAACCGCAACAGCTCCTTTGGCCGATGCTGCATTCGCTACGGATAGCCGAAAATCGTGATACTCTAGGGAGATTCCGAGACGCTTCGCTTCAGGATCGAAATACACCCTATCGTAGGGCTTGGTATCATAGAACGCGACTCTCGGAAGATCCTTACTTTCAGTCATGGCTGTAGGCTACACATGTTAGCCCAACACACCAGACTCAAGACAAGGGCTGGATGTTAGGCACCGAAGGGCCTGTTGCCTGCATAAAATTGGTCTTTGCACGAAGAATCAACGTTCCGAGGAAATAGTCAGCCAATGGGAAGACCACATTGAAGTTTTTGTGCATGTAGCGGTGATGCAAGAGATGATGACCATTCAGTTTACGGAACCACATCGGCTTCTCGACGCGACGTGCCTTTGGCAAATGCATGCACCAGTGAATATATTCGTAAATACCGTAATAAGATGAGAAAGCAAGGAAACCACCAAGAGCGAAACCCCATTGGCCGATTATTAACGAAATCAACGTAAATGGAATCACTCCAATCGCAATCAACGCGGGACCGTTCCACCAAGCCATCGGGATAGTTTCTAAGTCTTTCTGATGCTGAAGATGATATGTCTGATCCGCTTTAAACGTTTGATGATGAACCACCGCATGCGCTTGGAAGGCATAACGGAAATTCCAAATTGGCCGATGCATCACGTAGCGATGTAAGGTCCACTCGAAAAACGAGGCGAATACAATTCCAACACCCAAACCACCGAGGCACCAGATAGAGAACAAAAGAATAGGATTCATGTATAAAGCGTTAACCGCGCCGCAGACCTATAGACGAGCTGCACTTACCGCAAGCCTTGCTTTGCAGAAATTTCTTAACTTATTTCCGTGAAAGTAACCCCTAGTTCTTCCTCGAATTTGCCGATTTTCTTACGTTCACGAGGGTCAATCAGCGCAATGGATGTGCCCTTTTTTCCCGCCCTTGCCGTCCGGCCGCTACGGTGGGTGTAATATTCCAGCTGCTCAGGGAGCTGATAATGGATCACAAAGGACAAGCCCTCGACGTCGATCCCGCGTGCGGCGACGTCTGTGGCGATCAAAATCTGGGTTTTTTGATTTTTAAATCCGCGCATAACTTTGTCGCGCTCTCTTTGGGAAAGATCCCCCTGAATGACATCCACGGCGAAACCAAGCTTCTCCATTTGCCTACCCAGAGTGATCGCCCCAGCTTTGGTGCGAACGAAAATCAAACCACGCTCTTCGCCACGCTTGTGAAGAAACTCCGCGAGAAACTCATTTTTCTCATCCTTACCGCAAACCGCAAATCGATGATCGATGTTTTGGTTCACGACATGTGCCTTATCTACTTTGATCGTTTCAGGAGTTCCAGGCATCGCGCCTTTAACAAGACCATGAATGGAATCAGGAAAGGTTGCTGAAAACAGCCAAGTGCTGCGGCGTCCACGAGTCAGTCCGAAGATGGTGACGAGATCTTTTTTGAAACCCATGCTCAACATTTCATCCGCCTCATCAAGCACGAGATGTTTCACATCGACCAAGGACAATGCCTTCTTCTTGATTAGATCAATCAACCGACCTGGCGTCGCCACGATGATGTGGGTGGGGCGCTTCAAATTCGAAATCTGACGCTCCATCGGTTCACCACCTGCGAGGACTTCGATGAAAATCTTCTCTTTCGCGTATTTTGTATAACGGAACAAATGTTTTCCTATCTGCTTTGCTAGCTCACGAGTTGGCGCAATCACCAAGCCCTGTATCACCGGTTTTCTGGAATCGATTTTGGTCAACAACGGCAACCCAAAGGCAGCGGTCTTTCCAGTTCCGGTCTGCGCCTGCGCACAAAAATCCCCACCGTTCTTAATCAAAAACGGGATCGTTCTCTCCTGAACCTCCGTCGGCGTGATGATTCCCAGCTCCTGCAAGCCCTCAACCAAATCTCCTGGTATTCCCAATGTTCTAAATGCGCTCAAAATCGTAGATTCGTTTTACGTCGCCACCCTGCCTGGGGATTTCTGAAAAGACGAGCGCTAAGATAATAGATCAATAAGTTAGGACTCCCTCATAAACCCGGATATGTCGGGGCCGCAGGGAGCTGCATGAAATAGATAGAATTTGACTGATTGAATGATTATCCAAATACCCAACGCTCTGCGCGGCGACCTCGACCCCGACATATCGGGGTGTAAGATGCTTCCCTACCGTTCCAAATTCTATGGTAATGTCATTTTGATAAAACGACCGCTAACTCTTTCAAAATAATCCAATCATTCTGAACAGATTATTTATCACAAAAAAAGCCAGCCGGACATATATCCGACTGGCTTTTTGAAATTTCCTAAAACGGAATCTTAGTAACGGTAATGATCCGCTTTGAACGGACCTTCAGTTGAGATGCCGATGTAGTCCGCTTGATCTTGAGTGAGCTTGGTGAGCTTCGCTCCGATTTTTGCGAGGTGCAAACGAGCCACTTCTTCGTCAAGGTGTTTCGGAAGCACGGTCACTTGACCGGCTTTGTAGCTCTCACGGTTTTCCCAAAGATCGATTTGAGCTAGTGTCTGGTTAGTGAAGCTGTTGGACATCACGAATGATGGATGGCCTGTTCCGCAACCGAGGTTCACCAAACGACCTTCAGCGAGCATGTAAATGCTGTTACCCGTTGCAAAAGTATATTTATCAACCTGTGGCTTGATGTTCAGACGAATGACATCTTTAGCCTTGTTCAATTTGTCCATTTGGATCTCGTTATCGAAGTGACCGATGTTACAAACGATCGCTTGATCTTTCATCTTGGACATGTGGTCGAGGGTAATGATGTCTTTGTTACCGGTGGTTGCGACATAAATATCTCCCCAACCGAGCGTATCCTCAATGGTGAGAACGCGGAAACCTTCCATCGCAGCTTGCAAAGCGCAGATCGGATCGACCTCTGTCACAACTACCTGAGCACCGGCTCCACGAAGTGCTTGAGCACAACCTTTACCGACATCGCCGTATCCGCAGACAACGCCGACTTTTCCGGAAATCATGACATCAGTTGCACGTTTGATACCGTCTAACAGCGACTCACGGCAACCGTAGAGGTTATCAAATTTCGACTTAGTCACAGAATCGTTTACGTTGATTGCTGGAACTAGAAGCTTACCAGCTTTCGCCATCTGGTAGAGTCGATGCACACCAGTCGTGGTTTCCTCGGAAACACCTTTCCAATCTTTTACGATCGTTTGGAAAATTCCGGGTTGTTTAACTTTAATGACTTTCAAGAGGTCTTTGATGACCTGCTCCTCATCGCTCTCGCCGGGACTATCGATCCAGTTAGATCCGTTCTCCATTTCGTAACCTTTATGGATGAGCAAAGTCGCATCGCCACCGTCATCAACAATGAGTTGTGGACCAAGGCCGTCTTTATTGACGAGCGCCTGCCATGTGCACCACCAATATTCTTCCAAGGTCTCGCCTTTCCAAGCGAACACTGGGATTTCACGAACCGCAATCGCTGCAGCCGCGTGATCTTGTGTGGAGAAAATATTACATGAAACCCAACGTACATCTGCACCGAGATCCGTTAAGGTTTCGATCAAAACCGCTGTCTGAATGGTCATGTGCAATGAGCCCATGATTCGAACACCTTGAAGCGGCTTGGTTTTTTCATACTTCTCACGTGTCGCCATCAAGCCCG
>CAWUUP010000210.1:0-2522 GCA_963925255.1 uncultured Luteolibacter sp. | reverse complement strand
TTCACCCTCGTCGGTGCCACCACTCGCTCCGGGATGCTCACCGCACCGCTGCGCTCGCGCTTTGGCCTGATAAACCGACTCGATTACTACAACCGCGAAGAACTCGCTGACATCATCGAGCGTTCCGCGGGTTTGCTTGATACAGAAATCCATCGCGAAGGCGCGCTTGAAATCGCGTCCCGTTCTCGCGGCACTCCGCGTGTTGCCAATGCCTTGTTGCGTTGGGTTCGCGATTTCGCCCAAGTCCGTGGCACTGGCGTCATCGACCAACCCAGCGCCGCCGCCGCTCTCGCCATGATCGAGATCGATTCCGATGGCCTCGATGAAATGGACAAGCGCTTGCTCGAAGCCATGATCTACAAATTCGGCGGAGGCCCAGTTGGCTTGAACTCCCTCGCCGTCGCCGTTGGAGAAGATGCCGCCACCCTCGAGGAAGTCCACGAACCTTTCCTCATCATGCAGGGCTTCATCCAGCGCACCCCTCGCGGACGCACCGCCATGCCCGCCGCCTACGAGAAGATAGGCGCACCCGTTCCTCCACCATTGAAACCTGAGGACACCCAGACAAAACTCTTCTAAAGGAGCGCGGGCATCCTGCCCGCATCCACTCCTGCAAATCTCGTATCCATCTCTCACGCATTCCATGGAAACACCCATCAAACAAGCTATCGCCCGCTGCCGCGCACTCGGCCTGCGCCGCACCAAAGCGCTCGAGGAATTGCTTGCGACCCTGATTGAAAAACCCCGACCCATGACCTTGGCAGAGCTCGCCGGCTCGAAGCGCCTCACGGATCTCTGCGATAAAGCCACCGTTTATCGCTTGCTCCAGCGCCTCACCGAGCATGGCATCATCCGCCGACTCGGCCTCCACGAGCGCGCCGCCTATTTCACCCTACTCCAACCCGGAAAACACAGCGATTACCTGATCTGCACCGGTTGCGGAAAAATCGAAACTATCCAGGCACCCTGCCCTGTTCATGAACTCGAAAACGAAATTCGCGAAAAAACCGGCTACCAAGGCCTGTATCATGAACTTGAATTCTTCGGAACCTGCCCCAGCTGCGCTTAAATCTCAAATTCCAAATTCCAAATAAAAACCAAGAACCAACCCCGACACATCGGGGCGAGAAACCAAGAACCAAGAACTTAAAAAAATATGAAACCTATCATACTCCTCGCAGCACTAATGACCGCGGCGAGCGCTCACGAATTCGATCACAAAAATGACTGGCTGACAGCTCCAGAAGGCTCCGAATACGTCGGTGATTCACATGGTGAAATCGATGTCGATTCTAACGGCCTTTTTTACATCTCCATCGTTGGCGGTGAAAAAAGCGGCATTCAGATTTACTCTCCAGAAGGAAAATACATCCGTAACCTTCCCAACGCCCGCAACAGCCACCACGGTTTCACCATCGTTCAAGAGGACGGTAAAGACACGATCTACGCCGCTTGCTTAAAAGACCCTAAAACCGCCTTCCTTAAACTCTCTCTCGAAGGTGAAGTTCTTCTAGAAATTCCTCTCTCCGAAATCCCGCAATCCGTTGGCAAAAATTTTGCCCTTACTCACGCAGACCGCGCACCAAACGGCGACATCTGGATCATCGATGGCTACGGCTCCGACCGCATCTTCATTTTCGATAAAGATGGAAAATACAAAAGCGTCACCGCAGGAAAAGCTGAGCCATGGAAATTTAACACCGCTCACAAATTCGCTTTCGATTACCGTTACGAGCCTACTCGCGTTTTGGTTTGCGATCGCACAAATAATCGCCTCGTCCACCTCAACCTCGATGGCACTGTGATCGGTGTCTTTGCAGAAAACATTCCTCGTCCATGCACCGTGGATTTCAATGGCGATCTCGTCGCCGTCGCCCAACTCGCCAGCGGTATCAGCATCCTTGATAAAGAAGGCACAGTCGTCAAAGTCCTCGGACCTAACGAAAACCCGAAAGAATCTAACACCAACGGGGTGAAACCAAAAGCTTGGCGCGAAGGCATCACCACATCACCTCACGGCGTCACCTTCGATAAAAACGGCAACGTCGTTACCACCGAGTGGAACAAATGGGGCCGCATCCTTCGCTGGGACAAAGTGGAAACCAAATAAGAAGAAGGGACATTCCTGTCCCTCACTCTCATTCAAAAATCGTCATTCAATTCTATAAAAGGCACACTCTGCTTTTTTCGGTCTAACTGTCGATCGATGATCTCTAATTTGTAAAAGTTTCCCCCCGCCGGAGGCTCTGGACTGCTGCGCTCATGCGCAGCTCTCAAGGTGGATATATATAAACGAAAATGTCCGCAAGTCCCCCGCCGGAGGCTTTGGACTGCTGCGCTCATGCGCAGCTTTTAAAGTAGATGTGTATCAACGGAAATGCCCGAAAAAACCCAGCCGCTCCGATTAACGACGCTCGACGTGAAAGATGTGAATCATCACAGCAGTCCAGAGCCTGCGGCGCCCGCTGGGGGCGGAGAATGGTGCGCACGAGAGGACTCGAACCTCCACGGGGTTGCCCCCA
>CAWUUP010000209.1:0-8742 GCA_963925255.1 uncultured Luteolibacter sp. | reverse complement strand
TGCGTCGCGAAACTATGCCTGAGCTTATGCGGGCTTACTCCAAAGTGAATCCCACTGATTTTTAAATATTTCTTCAACATTTGATCCACCGCTTGCTGAGTAATTCTAGTCCCGCGCATACTGCGAAACAATGGCCCATTTGTCACCGCCGCCTCTTCTCGGTATTTCTGGATCGCACGAATCGCCACGCCACCAACCGGCACAATGCGTTGCTTCCGACCCTTGCCTGTGACTTTGACGATGTCGTCCATGAAATCGACATCCTTAACGTCTAGGTTGAGCAACTCAGAAATACGCAGGCCCGATGAATAAAACAGCTCAAGGATCGCCACATCTCGGTATTTTAACCATACAGGACTTTTGCTACTGGATTCGACTTTCATCGGCGTTTCCAACAAGGCCTCCATCTGCTTCAAGCTCAACACCACCGGCAAGTTGCGCTCGAGTTTCGGCATCTGAATCTCCGCCACCGGGCTTTTCTCCAAACCGCGACGTAACACGAGATATTTGTAAAACGAACGAAGCGCAGCGAAACGCAACCGAATCGTTGAGCGCTTCATGTCTTCCTTCATTAGGAAAAATAGGTAGTCACGAAAATGATTCCCCTGCTCTTTTCTCCAATCATTAAAATCACTTCCGCGCCACTCAACGTATTCTTTAAGCGCCGCTGAGTAATTCCGTATGGTCAACGGCGAGGCGTCTTTTTCGGTCTCTTGGAAATCCAAGAAATATGTGACATCGTCATTCATCGTAAAATCTCAAATCTCAAACTTAAACAGGGATATCGAATCTGCCCGTCTTCTGTCTTCTTGATTATTTCACAAAAACCTCACGAGCCTTTGCGCCATCACCAGGACCGATGATACCTCGTTGCTCAAGAATATCCATCATTCGCGCCGCACGTGTGTAACCTAAACGCAAGCGACGCTGCAAAAGCGAGGTGCTTGCCTTTTGTTCCTGCCTACAGACCTCAATGCATTTGATGATTAATTCTTCATCTGCATCGGAAACATCATCATCATCCATTCCGGCGTTATCGATGGTTTCACGGATATCTTTCTCGTAGCGCGGCTTCGCCTGCTTCGCGCAGTGATCGACGATGCGCTCAACTTCGGCATCTGAAACAAACGCACCTTGTGCACGCTCTAACTTCGCAGAACCCGGCGGCAAATAAAGCATGTCGCCTTTGCCCACCAACTTATCAGCTCCTTTGGTATCCAAAATGACGCGCGAGTCCAAGGCTGATGAAACTTGGAATGCGATACGACTCGGAATGTTCGCTTTGATAATACCTGTTACCACGTCCGCTCGTGGCGTCTGGGTCGCGATGATCAAATGAATCCCCGCCGCGCGAGCTTTCTGCGCAATCCGTGCAATGCACATTTCAACATCCGCTGGTGCGGTTTGCATCAAATCTGCAAGCTCATCAATCAATACCACGATGTAAGGGAAACGATCTGGAATATCTTCCTGTTCAAGTTCTAGTTCATCAAAATCAGCTTCTGGTCCGAGATCGCCATCTTCAAGTGCAGAAGCAATTGCCTCAATCTCATCTTGGTCCACTTCTTCCTCTTCCTCCGGCTCTGGCTCAACCACTGCCACAGGATCTTTGTCGGGACGCGGACGATTATTGAAACCATCGAAATTCCTCACTCCTTCTTTCGCGAAAATCCGGTAGCGTTTTTCCATCTCATTCACCACCCATTTGAGAGCAGCAACGGTCTTCTTTGGATCAGTCACCACAGGCACAACCATATGCGGCAGCTTATTATACATCTGCATCTCCACCACTTTCGGGTCGACCATAATGAAGCGCAGTTCATCGGGAGCGAATTTGAAGAGAATGGAAGCGATGATTGAGTTAATACAAACCGATTTTCCAGAACCCGTTGCACCCGCCACAAGCAAATGTGGCATCGCAGCGAGATCGCCGATCACAGTCTTGCCGTAAACATCTTTTCCAAGTGCGAGTGGAATCCTCTTCTTCGCCGAGCGGAAATCTGGATCGTGCAATAACTCATGCAACGGCACCGCTACTTTGTTAGAGTTCGCGATCTCAATTCCAACAGTGTCTTTACCAGGAATCGGCGCTAAAATATTAATGCGCTCAGCACGTGTCGCTCGAGCAAGGTCTGCCTCAAGTTGAGAAATGCGAGATACCCGCAGACCGGTTGAAGGATAAATCTCATAGCGCGTGATGGTCGGTCCACGTGTGATGTCTCCGGGAGTAACATCAATACCGAAGGCTTTAAGTGTATCTACAATCGTGGATTGGATTGAAAGCAACTCGTCATGATCTGCAGCCTCTGCCTCTTCCTCAACCGCATCTAATAAATCAAATCCCGGCAGTTCGTAATCCTCGAAACCGGTCACGGAAAGTGACTGATGACTCGGCTTTTTCCTCTCAAATGGCTTTGAGCCAAAATCCATTTGTTCCACCGATCGACGTTGCGACGCATCAATAATCTGTGGCAACGGAGTTTCACGAATCAGCAGTTCTTTTTGTCCCAGCGTATCGGTTTCCGCATCTTTCAATTTCGAGATCTCTCGCTCCAATCGACGTTGCTCACGTTGACGCTCGCGCTCATGTAAGAGTTCTTTTTCACGTGCGTCAGCGCGTCCCACCTCAGTGCGACTCATCCGCCACGCATCGAACTTACGCTTAAAAACCATCAGGCAAGCTTTGGTGAATGCCAAAGGCGTTTGTCCTGTCAGCCAAATCAGACCCACGAGGTAGCCAACGCTAGCCAGACCGATCGTCCCAGGCTTACCGATGAATGGCACTAGCAAATAACCGCCAATTCCATTGCCAATCACTCCACCTGGACTCGGCATCTGGCATCTTGACGCCCATTCATGGAAAAACCAATCAGAGGCATGTAAGCATACCGCGCCGGAAATCAGAATTGTGATGAGGCCCAAGGAAATCCTCGGCCAGATCAACCAGCGAAATGCCAGCTTCGTTACTCCAAACCAAATAAATCCTAATGAAAGCAACCAACCAGCAGCTCCAATCAAAAGGATCTGCACAAAACCTAAAACTCCACCGACAGGCCCCAACCAGTTTTCTCCAATCTTATCGGTCTTATCTGCAAAGCTCCCCAAAAATCCCCAATCTGGAAGATCCGCAGGACTGTAGGAAAGCTGAGATAAAAGCAACACCAAGCCACCAGCCAACCAACATACCCCAGCAACTTCGCTGGACCACTGCTTAGGCTCCTCAACTTGCCCACGTTTCTTATTTTCTCGATTGGCCATTGATTAAGACAAGCACAGCATTCCCTCCCGTCCCCAAAAGGGCAAGATTGTTTTCATACCATGAAAATCAAGAAAACCTAAGGATTTAGGCTTAAAACCCATAGATTAGGGGTAACCCCCGTGTGGAATGAGAAGAAATCATAAAACAAACAGTGTCTCACGCTTTTTTCTATGCGGAGGGAGGAGAATCGGGACAAGAGGAGGACACTGATGTTGGGATTTGTGATTTCAAAACTCCATTCTTCCTTTCGTGTGATTCGAGTTTTTTCTCAGTTCAGCCTCTCATCTTCATTATCTAAAATAATCATCCGGATCCATGCTGGGTGGTATTGGACGCTTCAAGACGCTCTTTTCTTCTTGGATGCCAAACTCCAACTCCAGATGACGAATCGCTCGAGCTGCTCCATGCATAGGAAAACGATCACTCGCTCTCATCCAAAGTCGACCTAGAATCTCATATGCCTTTTTGTGAGAAGGGAAAACCTCATCCACTAATTCAATCACTGAACGCTCAGGATTTTGATGATATTCTAAAACGTATTGCATCGCCATCGCCGTTGGCTGCAGCTTTTTTTGATCACGTTTGATTTCTAACAAAAGATCCAGCGCTTCCTTTTCTAGACCCGGCACCCGAACCAATGAATACAAAGCAGCCCGCTTTGTAAAACTCCGGGCAAGACCCGTATCAACCGCGGCTTTATACGCCTCATAAGAAGCTGCGTAGGAATCTGCTGGATCGCCAAATGCCGTAACTTTATTTGAATCTGCTAACAGGAAACCCATGCGCTCATAGAGCACCGGTTGATCAGGATTATTTTGGATTCCTCGTTCCAAAAACTTACGCCCCGCAAGGATAGAGCTTTTCCACAAAATCTTCCGTCGAAGTGGCGGCAATTCTGACTCATACAAATAATGTGAGGCCGCGTTGTATGCCAAATGCCAGCTTCCAGCATCCCAATAATACTTTGTGCGCGGCGCTAGATCGACGATGAGGCCGTAGGTATCTGCCACATCTGACCATCTTTGTTTTTCAAAATATGAATACGCCCTGATGTTGAGAAAAGTCGCGACCAAGGTACGAAGCCCCCCCAATGAAACTGCAGAAAATGTCTGCCCCAGTTTTTCGCCAGTGCCAATTTCCAGCCGAGGCGGTAGAAGATTTTCACGATATAACTCAGAAGTCAGACTCGCCTCCATTGGCAGTCGGACGGCCCCGGAAACCAGAATCATCACCGCTAACACGCAGTATTTTTTTTCTGATTCATTGGGCTAAAATTCTTTCTCTGCAAAAATGAACCACGAGGCAAAGAGGTAAAAAACGAAGTAGAAAAAGCCGATCAATGTCAGCTTACATATGATTAACAGTGGCATGACATGTCCTTGGATCACTTCATCAATCACATTGAAAAGCTGAAAATCTGGTAGCACTAATGCAACGGCTAGTGAGATCACATGAGCAATCCAGCTATCACTCGTTCCAACACCATTGCTGAAATAAATTTCACGCGCATCCGCTTGAAAATGTCCCATGAAATAAATCAAGAAACTGATAATCGTTGTAAACAAGGTGCTACTTGAAAAGGTAGATATCAACAGCGCCATAGAAGAGATCACTGTTGCGCGAAGAAAAACTGCTAATACCGCGCCCTGCAGTGAAAACGTGGGCCCTTGAGAAAGGATTTCCGCTTCTAATGCCGCGACATCCCCAGCCGGCCAACCACGCTCCAAAGCAATAGCCACTTGCTCTTCTAGCACCAGGTTTGTCCGAATTTGCAAAGCACCTGTCATCAGTAAATCCATGATGAGCAACGAAACAAAAATCAACAACAGCACACCTAACAACTTACCCGCAAGATAATCGATACGTGGAACAGGTTTAGCTAAAATGGTATAGAGAGTCCTATCCTCAATATCTTTCGGTAAAAGCAATGCTGTTGCCACAATCGAGAGCACCACAGAAAACAAAGTCATCGCGCCGAGCGACCAGCTTTTAATCAAGGTTAATACATGTGTCCCCGTGGCGTCCGGACCTTCATGCTGGGGAAGATTGAAAAAATTACTCGCGATCAAAATCACCGCGAAGAACGCCAGGAAATAGAATACTTTCATTCTCACCAATTGCGTGAACGCATGATGAGCGATAACAGCAATACGACCGAAATGCGCAGGAATTTGTTGAATGTTTGAAATCATATCCATCTCTAAATTAAATTAATGAGTTTCCTCCTGCTTGCGGGTTTCTTCGAGGAACAAACGTTCTAAAGTGGTTCGCGGTCTACCTTTTCGAACTAACTCCACCCCACCACTCCGTTTGATCAATGCTTCGATCTCATCAATCAATTCCGGACTCGCGTCTTTCAATACCAACTCAGTCTGATCCTCGATCGCGATGAGGTCATCTAATTTCCCCTCTTTCACCATTTTCCCGCGAAAAATAATTCCAACGTGATCACAAACTTCCTGAACTTGTTCTAACAAATGAGAACACAAGAATACGGTGATCCCCTGTTCTTTTAACTTGAGAATCAAATCGCGAATCTGTCTCGAACCCAAAGGATCTACTCCAGCTGTTGGCTCATCTAATATCACCAATCGCGGTTCTTGAATCAATGCCTGCGCCAAACCAATCCGTTGCAACATTCCTTTCGAATACCCACCAATCCGCCGATGTCTCGCATCCGACAAATCTACCAACTCCAATAACTCCTCGACCCTGCTCTTCAACTTCGTACCCTTGATCCCGCACAGCTTTCCATAAAATTTCAAAGTCTCCTCACCACTCAAGTGCTTATAAAAATAGGGATTCTCCGGCAGAAATCCCACCTCATCGCGTGAGTCCACTTGCAACGAATCTTTGCCAAAAATCGAGCACTGACCCGATGTCGGAGCAACTAAACCCAGTAGCGCCTTCATGGTCGTGGACTTTCCGGAACCGTTCGGTCCAATCAATCCATATACATCACCCGGCATGATACGGATCGATACGTCATCCACCGCTCTCAGTGGCAAACGCTTAAAAGACGTGTGGAAGTCTTTCACCAAATGGCAGATCTCTACAGCTGGAACGGTTTCTGTCATGCTCTCCAAAAGCTGATACCAGACGCCTCTTCATGCAATGCCTTTTGCATCGCTGATGGTATAAAAAACGACACTACCTGCTATAACTGACAACGATTCAATCTTGCCTTCGCTCTTCAGCTCCCTCAGAAAACAAATGCTTATGAAACATACATTGCGTAAATACTTAAAACTGAAACTCGCCCTCTGCGTCGCGCTCATGGCCTCTTCATGCTTGCAAACCGAGACCGCCATCAACCTGAATAAAGACGGCAGTGGCACAATCGTTGAACAAACCGTCCTCGGTGCACAAATGCTCGCTATGATGACCCAGTTCGCTCAACCAGGTCAGCCAGATCCTCTGCAAGAAATGTTCTCGGAAGAAAAATCCAAAAGAAAAGCGCCTGAATTGGGCGAGGGTGTCGAATTCGTTAAAGTTGAAATGATCAACGAAGGCGTAAAAAGAGGCGGTCGTGTCCATTACAAATTTGCCGATATCAATAAGCTCAACATCAACCCTGCAAGTGGCCTCGAGGCGATGAATGATGGAGCAGCCAAAGATGTGAAACCAGATGAGTTCGTGAAATTCAAATACAATGATGGCAAACTTTCACTCATCACTCCACCCACTAATTTTGATGAAATGGCCATGCCAGCAGAAGCTGAAAATCCAGAAATGGAAGCCATGGCTAAACAGATGATGGCCGATATGCGGATGACCCTGAAAATCCATTTGCCAGGTGGAATCGAGAAAACGAACGCCAGCTATGTCGATGGAAATACGGTTACCGTCATGGACGTCGAAGTTGGGAAAATGTTCACTCAGAAGGATGCCATGAAGAAAATCGCAGCAACGGCTAAAACCGATAAAAAGGCGGCGCAAGAAGCATTCTCAAAACTCGATGGCATCAAAATTGAAACCAAAGATGACGTCAGTATTAGCCTGAAGTAATTACCCAACTTCCAATCATAAAAAAAGCGCACCGGGTTTCCGGTGCGCTTTTTTATTAGAGTCAAAATCAATGCTCGCGGCAGAATTGCTCGAAACGAGTCAGGCCCTCATTGAGCACGTCTAGCGTGGTACAATAGCTGATACGGATACCCTCGTCGTAACCAAAAGCGATACCTGGAACTGCCGCCACTTTGTAACGGGAGAGGAGTTTATCGCAAAGGTTCATCGACTTAAGACCCATCTGGCCAGTGTAAACAAAGAAGTAGAAAGCGCCTTTTGGCTCAACCACACGGATGTTTGGAATCGCTGACAAGCGTGAGAAAACGAACTGGCGTTTCACATCATACTCACCACGAAGATCCTCGATGAATGATTGATCACCTTCCAATGCAGCGAGTGCACCGTATTGTGCGAAAGTCGTTGCGTTCGAAACTGTGTGGTTCTGAACTTTATCAATCGCATCTGCAACTGGCTTCGCAGCAGCAGTGTAACCCAAACGCCAACCTGTCATCGAATACGCTTTAGAAAAGCCGTTCACCGTGATGGTGAGGTTGTAGAGATCTTCGCTAAGTGAAGCGATCGATACGTGTTTGTTATCACCATAAACAAGTTTTTCGTAGATCTCGTCTGACAAGATCATGATATCCTCTGCAACCGCGATTTCACCCAAAGCAAGAAGCTCTTCTTTCGTGTAGATCGCACCTGTTGGGTTACCTGGAGAATTGATGATGACCATCTTGGTCGCAGGAGTCATCGCATCTTCAAACTGCTCAGGAGTCATTTTCCAACCGGTCGACTCCTTGGTCTCAACCATGACAGGAACACCACCCGCAATACGAACCATTTCTGGATAAGAAACCCAATAAGGAGTCGGTATGATAACTTCATCACCTTCTTCGATCACAGCGAGAATCGCATTGAAGCATGCCATTTTCGCACCGGAGGTCACGCAGATCTGATTCGCCGGGTAATCGATGTTGTTATCTTTTTTGAACTTCTCGGAAAGCGCTTGGCGAAGCTCAGGAATACCACCGGACGGTGTGTATTTGGTGCGGCCTTCCATGAGTGCTTTGATAGCTGCCTCTTTAATATGGAGTGGCGTGTCAACCTCAGGCTCGCCGCCGGCAAGCGCGTAAACTTCCTCGCCTTTGGCGATCAGTGCTTTGGTCTCCGCAGTAACCTTAAGTGTAAGTGATGGGGAAACCTTATCGATTCGTGATGAAATGCTATGCATGGTGGGCGCTGTAATTGATTTTCAGGACTATTTCGCACTATCTCCGTAGTGCACAACAGTTCATGATGCACCACCGAAACGGGCGGCGCTTGTTGTGGCTTCTCCCCTACCCTGTGGCAAGAGAAATGCTTTGGAATCCACTCCCAAAAAGGAGAAAGCCGCTAAGTCAGAGACTTAACGGCTTTCATTGGTTGCGGGAGCAGGATTTGAACCTACGATCTTCAGGTTATGAGCCTGACGA
>CAWUUP010000208.1:0-3782 GCA_963925255.1 uncultured Luteolibacter sp. | reverse complement strand
GCGACCAGTTCATTCTGCAGTAATTGATTAATTTCAGACTCTGCTAGAGTGACTGAGTAATTACCTTCAATCGCCTTACTCAAGACTTCTTGCAGATTTCTTGAAGAACCAGCAGATGATTCATAGCCATCGATATCCGATAAATTTTGTGGCTGCAGAATCATATAAATCGCAGAGATGAATCCACAGCAGATTACTATAATAAGAAGACGTAAAAGCTTTCCGTTCAGACTCATTTTTGCGGTCATCTCGAGTTCTGCTTGTTTCTTGTTTTTAGGCATAATGATCTTTGGTGGAAGTATTACAAATCAACTGAAATTAATCCGAAGACGGCTTAGCTGTAGGAGTCGGATCAGCTTTCTTTTCGCTTGGCTTATCTGCCTTCGCTCCCTTTTCGTAAGAACTGGAGCGGTAATCAGTTTCATAAAATCCTGAACCCTTAAAAATAATGCCTCCACCTATTCCCAGCAAACGTTTGACACTTCCTTTGCAATTAAAATCTGGGCACTCCGTGAGTTTTGCATCTTTCATGCTTTGGAAAACTTCGAATTGTTTTCCGCACTCCATGCATTCGTAATCGTAATTTGGCATAATCGATTTATTATTAAACTTTTCGCGCCTGAGAATCAACACGCTTAACTGACAATAGAGAAACCTTTCAAATCTGGCAACGCGGCAATTTCTTCCTCAAAGACCGATTTAATATGGTGCGCGACCACAGAATCTTCGCGGAGTTCACGTAAAAACTCAGTAACCTCCCCTGTTTCGCCCGAAATAATCAATTCCACGGTTCCGTCTGGAAGGTTCTTCACCAACCCAATCACATCGAAACCACGCGCTAAATCCTTAGTCGTATAGCGGAAACCAACTCCTTGCACACGCCCTTCGTAAATAACTCGTTTTGTTTCCATAGGTAAATCATTGGCCGAGCCGTCAAAGATTTCAACTAGCTCTTGCCTTTCTTTCGAGAATATTTCTGGTGTTTCTGGGGAAGCTGAGCCGGTCCGCTTTTCAACTGAGCGATCTGATCTCTAATCAACCCAGCTCTCTCGAATTCGAGTTTGGATGCCGCTACCCTCATCTCCTCTTCAAGTTCAGAAAGAACGCGGAGTTTATCGTAGGAGCTCTCATCTTCGGCCACTAATGAAGCATTGAGCTTGTCTGCATGCTGTCGCCCTTTCTCATAAGTATGCAAACTTTGCTGCACCGCACGTTTCACAGATTGAGGCGTGATGCCATGCTCTTCGTTGTGAGCGATCTGGCGTGCTCTTCTGTATTCCGTCACGTTGATGAGTGCCTGAATTGAATCCGTCACGACATCAGCAAACAACACACACTCACCATTCACATGCCGTGCCGCGCGTCCCGCAGTTTGGATCAAAGACGTTTCGTTGCGAAGAAACCCTTCTTTGTCTGCATCCAAAATACAAACGAGCGAGACTTCAGGTAGATCAAGCCCTTCACGAAGTAGATTGATTCCGATCAAAATATCAAAGGTAGCAGCACGAAGCTGACGGAGAATTTCAACTCGCTCAATCGCATCGATATCTGAATGCAGATATCGACATTTCAAACCCGTGGATTGTAGATATTCGGCAAGATCCTCTGCTGTCTTTTTCGTCAAAGTGGTCACCAGCACACGTTCATTTTTCTCTACTCTCTGGCGACACCGCTCAATCGTCTCATCGATCTGCCCTTTAAGTGGAAGCAGAATTAATACTGGATCTAATAAACCCGTTGGACGAATAATTTGCTCAACCACCAAAGGTTTTCCCAGTTTAGTCGGATCAAAATCATTCACCGACTCTTCGTTACCAGATGCTTTGACTTTGATTTTCTTGAAGTCGATAGGAGTGAAATTCTCTTCGCCACTCCGAGGTTTCACCGGAATAAATTTCCGATTCTCCGGTCGCGAGTTAATAATATCGAACGGTCCAGGCGTTGCAGAAACATAGACCCGCTGATTCGTCATTTCCATGAACTCATCGAAACGCAACGGTCTGTTATCCAAAGCCGATGGCAAACGGAAGCCATGCTCCACTAATGTGGTCTTACGACTTTTATCTCCTTCAAACATCCCACCTACTTGGGGAATCGTCGCGTGTGATTCATCGACCAATAAAAGAAAATCACGTGGGAAGAAATCGAGTAAGGTATGGGGTCTCGATCCCGGAGGTCGGCCCGTTAGGTGGCGCGAATAGTTTTCGATTCCCTGACAGAAACCTAATTCGTTCATCATCTCCAAATCATATTCCGTGCGCATTTTAAGTCGCTGCGCCTCAATGAGTTTCCCATGTTTCTCAAGCTCGTGGACTCTACCGTCCAGTTCAGCGCGAATGTTCTTCATTGCCACTTTCATTTTGTCCCCTGCCGTAATGAACTGCTTCGCGGGATAAAACGTATGACTTTCAAGCTGTTCGATCACCTTGCCGTTGACGGTATGGATCGATGAGATTCGCTCCACCTCATCACCGAAAAATTCAATACGAATCGCCGTTTCATCGAGATACGCAGGATGAACTTCCACCACATCTCCACGAACCCGGTATTTACCACGACCGAACGCAATATCGTTTCTCTCAAATAACAAACTGACGAGAGACGATAGAAATTCTTCACGCGTGAGCTGCTGACCCACACGAACCGGTAGCATCATCTCTTTGTAATCTTCCGGTGACCCCAAACCATAGATACAGGAAACCGATGCGATCACGATCGTATCGTCCCGCGTTAGCAAAGATCCCATCGTCGAAAGTCTCAGGCGCTCGATCTCTTCATTCACCGCTGAGTCTTTTTCAATGTAAGTATCCGAACGCGGGATGTAAGCCTCAGGTTGATAGTAATCAAAGTAAGAAACGAAATACTCCACCGCATTGTGCGGAAAGAAATTTTTGAACTCTGAGTAAAGCTGCGCAGCTAGAGTTTTATTGTGACTCATGATCAGGGTCGGTTTGCCGTGGCGAGCGATCAAATTTGCCATCGTAAAAGTCTTACCTGAACCCGTAACGCCCTGTAGCGTTTGATGCTTATTGCCCACAGCAAGCGACTTCGAGAGCTTCTCAATCGCTTGTCGCTGATCGCCCTGAGGATCATAATCACTGGTAAGTCGAAACGGCATCTGCGGTGTAAGATGGCGCTATCGCGGAAAAGTTCCAGCCACGATTCTCAACGCGACAAATGAGTAAATCCGGTGTTTAGTTACAGGTCATGGCAGGTCGGTCAAATAAATGGATTGAGAGATTGAAATACGTCTACCTATTTTGCGCGCTCATCTGTTTATCTCTCATTGCGTATTTGATGACCAAATACGCTCTATTTAAGCAGCCAGCTAAGGACATTCAGCTTAGAAAGGAGCTCGCTGAAAGTCGTTTAAGCCCGAAAACAGGAAAGCCTTCAGCTTCACCTAAAGAACCGCGTGATCCCAAAGGTAGACTGGATACTTCTTCGCTACAAAACGGTGCCATTCCTAACCAGCGGGTGATTGTTTTCAAAGACGTAGATGCCCTTGAGGCATTTCTGAAAAGATTAGGCGGGGGGGTGAGTCTTCTCGGACGCCTTGATAAATTAAACGCACTACGAGTTGGCTTTCATAATGAAGCCGACCTACTAGCCATGTTGGATGGTTCTGAGGAAACTTCTTTCGTCTATCCAGTGACCATCCCGGAATTTTCAGTTGGAGCCCAGGATGGCGCGGTTGCACTTCAAAACAACTTACTCAAATGGCTGGGAGTGACGGGCGATAATTCACAATGGGGTACTGGAGTGAAGATCGCCATCCTAGA